>NZ_CP113865.1:2237500-2475467 GCF_026810225.1 Caldicellulosiruptor morganii | reverse complement strand
AAAAAATCACCCTTGCAGTATGTAATTTGATTTATTGTGGATAATTTAAAATGTCCATAAGAAATATAAAAACCTGAACATTAGAATTTATCCACAATGTTATCAACAACTGTGGATAAATATTTTTCACACACGAAAATTTGTTTACATATTTCCATGGGCACTTATAAATATATCAAAAAAAAATATTCACATCAACAAGAAATTATTTTTCGGCAAATAAATTTTCCACAGTGGAAAAATTATTTACACCATGTTAAAAACCTGTGGATAAAATCTGTGGATATGTGGATTACTTCTGTTGATTAATTTTATAAAAATCCTTTTTTCACATGTGAAAATCTGAATTAACAATGGTTGACTTCAAGGTTTTTAATTTTAAGAGGCTTTTTAAGGATTTTTTAATTCTTAAGTTAACATAAGCCTTGAATTCATATTTAAGATTCGATTTTTAATAAAACTGAGAATTGTTTTGGTTGACATATTTTTTATAGAAAGTCGATTCACAGTTTTTCGATAATTAGCTTTTAACCCTTTGACTTTTTACTGCCTTTTGGAGTATAATAAATTTTGTTTTATTGTAGATTTTAAAGGTGAACAATTGATTCTAATATGGTTATATAAGTTTTTGGAAAATTTATAGCAGGAGGTGGAATAATATGAAAAGAACATACCAGCCACATAACAAGCGAAGAAAAAGAACACATGGTTTTTTGGTCAGAATGAGAACAAAAGGTGGTAGAAAGGTTCTCAAGAGAAGAAGATTAAAAGGCAGAAAGAGACTTGCTGTTTAAAAAGACCACTGCTAAAGGCAAAAGGTGGTCTTTTTGCTTAAAAAAACTTTATGATAAAATCAAACCGGAAATATTCAAAAAGGTATAAAAAGGAATATAGCAGAGGATGAAAAAGATAGTCAGCATTAAAAAAAGTGAAGAGTTTGAGGCGTGTATAAAAAAAGGGAGATTTGCAGCTGAAGAGAAGATAGTTGTGTATTCGAAAAAAAACGGGCTTGGATACAGCAGGTTTGGAGTTTCAATGTCGTATAAGCTTGGCAAGGCAACAGCAAGAAATCGGTTTAAAAGGATTATAAAGGCATGGTATGTGGAAAATTTTGAAAGGATAAAAAAAGGGTTTGACATAGTGGTTCTGGCAAGAAAAACAAAGCAGGAGAAGATAAAGGCAAGAGAGATAGCTTTAAAAGATTACAGGGATGAGCTTGAGAGAGCTTTTAGAAGGTTGAGACTTTTCAAAGAGGAATGAAAAATGAGGGCAAAGAAATATATTTTACTGACTCTAAAAATTTTGATAAGATTTTATCAGAAGGTAATCTCGCCGATAAAGGTTGTGCCAAGTTGCAGGTTTTACCCCACATGCTCGGAGTACACATTGCAGGCGATAGAAAAGTATGGATTTTATGGGCTCTGGCTCGGACTTAAAAGAATTGTGAAATGTCACCCGTTTCATCCGGGCGGTTATGACCCGTTAAAGTGAATATTTTAAGTGTAAATATCAAATTTGCAGGGTCAAGGAGGAAAAGAATTTTGAATCCTACATGGCTTGATTTTCTGGCGATTCCACTTGGAAGGCTCTTGAAGTTAATATATGACTTTTTGTATGGGTTGCACATCCCGGGCAGCTATGGTATAGCCATCATACTTCTTACATTGATTGTAAGAGGGCTGCTTCTTCCTCTTTATATAAAGCAGATTCAGTCCACCTCAAAGATGGCAGAGGTTGCACCAAGGATTCAGGAGATCCAGCAAAAGTATAAAAATGATCAGAAAAAGATGCAGGAAGAGATGCTAAAGCTCTACCAGGAGACAGGGTATAACCCTGCGGGTGGGTGCTGGCCTCTTCTGGTTCAGATTCCCATATTGTTTGCACTCTACTATGTATTTCAGAACCCGCTTGTATACGTGCTCGGAAAAAGCCATCAGTATGTTAAAGACCTTGTTCAGGGCAAAGCCGGGTATGCAATAACTCAAACCATAATCAACGAGGCGCAAAAGCTTGGGCTTGACATGCACTTTTTTGGTATCAATCTTGCGCAAAAAGAGCTGATTGTTTTGCCCATTTTGAGTGCTGCCACAATGTTTTTATCAGTCTTTTATTCCACAAACAGCCAGAAAAGGTTCAATCCACAGTATGCACAATCCCAGTCAAACGCTATGGCCGAGGGTATTAACAGGACAATGATGATTTTCAGCCCTCTCATGTCTTACTTCATTGCGCTGCAGGTACCATCCGGGCTTGTTGTGTACTGGACTGTTGTGAATCTATTTACCATTTTGCAGCAGTTTATTGCAAATGAGGTTGTTTACAAGAAACTGAAGCACAAAAAAGAGGAAGAAGAGAGAAGAAAACAGCTTGAAAAGGCAAAGGATAACCAGAAGAAGGATGAGTTAGAAAGCAAAGAAGAAAACCAGGAAGAAAGATCTGTTGAAGCTACCGGAAAAGAAGATGAAAATGAAGAAGAGAAGATGAGGAAAAAAGAGCTGGAAAGGCTTAAGCAGCAAATGACAAGGTCGCAGAGCAGTAGCAAAAAGAAGAAAAGATAATGTAAAATTACTTTGTGGAGGTCACACGTTTATGAAATGGGTGGAAAAGGTTGCAAAAACGGTGGATGAGGCTGTGGAGCTTGCATTAAAAGAGCTCGGTGTTGGGCGTGATAAGGTTGAAGTTCAGGTGCTTGATGAGGGGTCAAAAGGTCTTTTTGGGATAATCGGATCAAAGCCGGCAAAGGTAAGGGTTGTGCTGAAGCAAACACCCGAGGAGAAGATTCAGGAGTTTTTGTCGAGCGTGTGCAGCAGGATGAATGTTAAGCTTGAGAAGATTGATATTTTCAAAGAGGGAGAATTTTTAAAGGTGAACCTTTTTGGGAAGAATACCTATCAACTGATTGGAAAGGACGGGGAGGTTCTGGACGCGCTCCAATTTTTAACAGGCATTGTTGTGAACAGGGGTGTGCCTGAAGAGGAATCTGTAAGAATAATCCTTAACTGTCAGAACTTCAGAAAGAAGAAGGAAGAGAGACTCAAGCGCTTGGCGCTTGCTTTAGCTGACAAGGTTGCAAGGAGCAAGAGGAGTATAAAACTGAAGCCCATGACGCCCTATGAAAGAAGGATAATACACACAACACTCCAGAACCACAGGTTTGTCACAACCTACTCGGAAGGGGAAGAGCCGTACAGAAAGGTTGTTATAACCTTGAAATAAAAAATGGTGCAAAGCAGGGTGAGAATTTTACCCTGCTTTGTTTGTATATTTCAAAAACTTGAAGAGGGGAAATGAATTATGGAGTTTGATACAATTGCTGCCATTTCTACTCCAATCGGTACAGGTGGGATAGGAATAATCAGGATTTCGGGGCAAAGTGCTTTTGAGATTGCAGGGAAGATAATAAAAAGCAAGAAATTTGGCAGTGTTTATGATATTCCTGTGAGATATGCTGCACTGGTTGAAGTGTATGATAATGAAGAGTTTATAGACCAGGCAATTTTAATAAAGTTCAGGTCGCCACATTCATACACCGGTGAGGATGTGGTTGAGATTCAGGCCCACGGCGGGATGGTGGTTTTGCGAAGAATTTTGGAAGCGATAATAAGAAACGGGGCGCGCCATGCAATGCCCGGTGAGTTTACAAAAAGAGCGTTTTTAAACGGCAGGCTTGATCTGGCACAGGCAGAGGCAATTGTTGATATAATAAATTCAAGAACCGAACTTTTGCAAAAAGCGGCAGCCAAGCAGCTAAAAGGTGCTGTTTCAAAAAAGATAGATGAAATCTCCGAGATTTTGCTGAATCTCATATCCTCAATCGAGGCGTCAATTGACTTTTCTGAACATGAAGTTTCTGAGCTTTCCGATGAGGAGATTGAAAATAGCATTGATGCTGCTCTTGAGAAGATAGATGGGCTTTTGAAAACCTATGAAACAGGGAAGGCTATAAAAAGCGGGATCTACACGGTGATTGTTGGACGACCCAACGTTGGTAAGTCTTCGCTTTTAAACAGGCTCCTGAAAGAGGAAAGGTCAATTGTCACAGACATTCCTGGAACCACAAGGGATGTCATTGAAGAGGTTCTGGACATTGAGGGTATACCAGTTGTACTTGTTGACACTGCCGGTGTTAGACAGACAGAGGATGTTGTTGAAAAGATAGGTGTGCAGAGGACGCTCAAAAGTGTTGAGAGGGCGGATCTTGTAATTTTCATGGTTGAGGCGTGCAAAATAACCCCCGAGGACATGGAGATTTTTGAGAATATAAAGCACAAAAAGTTCATTGTGCTTGTTAACAAGACTGACAGAGGGATAAATATAACACAGGATGATATAAAAAGAGCTTTCGGGAAGGAAGGGATATTCATATCTCTTGCAAAGGATGAAAACTTAGAAGCTGTCGAAAAGGCAATAAAAGAGACAATTTTGGGTCAGGGCATTGAGGCATTTGATGAGGTGATAATAACAAGCCTGCGTCACAAGGAGCTTTTGTCAAAAGCAAGAGAGTATCTGGAAAGTGCAAAGCAGAACATAAAAAGCTTTCCGCTTGACATTCTTTCGATTGACATCAAAAATGCACTTGATAGCATCTATCAGATAACAGGAAGAAAAGTCACAGAAGATATGGTCGAGAGAATATTTTCGATGTTTTGTATTGGAAAGTAGGAACTTAAGGTTTACTTTAAAAAGTTTTGAAAGGGGGCTTATGTAGAAAAAAATGGAGTTTGTTGCGGGTGAGTATGATGTTGCTGTGGTTGGTGCAGGTCATGCCGGGTGTGAGGCAGCTTTAGCTTCAGCACGGCTTGGGCTTAAAACCATTGTGTTTGCAATAAATTTGGACTCAATCGGGAATATGCCCTGCAACCCCAGTATAGGTGGCACAGGCAAAGGGCACCTGGTGCGTGAGATAGATGCGCTTGGCGGTGAGATGGGCAGGGCAGCAGATAGAGCAGCAATCCAGGTGAGGATTCTCAACAGGGCAAAGGGTCCTGCTGTGTACTCGCTCAGGGCTCAGTGTGACAGGGCAAAATACAGGCTGTATATGAAAAGGGTGCTCGAGAGCCAGCCAAACCTTGATATCAGACAGGGTGAGGTTTGCGATATTTTAGTAGAAGATGGCAAAGTCACAGGTGTCAGGCTCACAACAGGTGCGATATTTAAAGCAAAAGCGGTTGTGCTTGCAACCGGCACATTTCTTGGCGGCAAAGTTATAATAGGTGAGACAGTCTACGACAGCGGACCTGATGGTATGCACCCTGCAAAGCACCTGACTGAGAGCTTAAAAAAGCTGGGTATAGAAATGATGAGGTTCAAAACAGGCACTCCTGCGCGTGTGCACAGGAGGTCTTTAGATTTTTCCAGGATGCAGATTCAGCATGGAGATGAGGTTATAACCCCGTTTTCTTTTGAAAACGAGGATCTGAATATCGAGCAGGTGCCATGCTACCTGACATACACAACAGAAGAGACTCATAAAATAATAAGAGAAAATCTTCACCGTGCACCGCTTTTTACCGGGCTTATACAGGGTGTTGGACCAAGGTACTGTCCGTCTATTGAAGACAAGGTTGTGAGGTTTTCTGACAGGTTGCGCCATCAGGTGTTCATTGAACCAATGGGTATGGATACCGATGAGATGTATGTTCAGGGCATGTCCACCTCCCTTCCGGAGGATGTGCAGATAAAGATGTACAGAAGCGTAATTGGTCTTGAAAATGTTCAGATAATGCGCCCTGCGTATGCGATTGAGTATGATTGCATAAACCCTCTTCAGCTTGAGCCAACTTTGCAGTTTAAAAAGATCAAAGGGCTTTTCTCGGCAGGTCAGATAAACGGCACATCCGGGTATGAAGAGGCAGCAGCGCAGGGTATTATAGCAGGAATCAATGCTGCTATGTATGTAAAAGGTAAACCAATGCTTGTTTTGGACAGGTCACAGGCATACATTGGTGTTCTGATAGATGACCTTGTTACAAAAGGGACTAATGAACCGTACAGAATCATGACATCAAGGGCTGAGTACAGGCTCATTTTGCGCCAGGACAATGCCGATTTGCGACTTACAGAGATAGGCTACAGGATAGGACTTATATCAGAAGAAAGGTACCAGAAGTTTTTACAGAAGAAAAAGATGATTGAAGATGAGATAGAACGCCTGAAAAAGACTGTTATAGCACCGAGCGAAAAGGTGAACAGACTTTTAACAGAGTATAGATCATCACCTATTTCAACCGGAGTGAAGCTTTCAGAGCTTTTGAAAAGACCCGAGCTTTCGTACGAAGCTCTGCGGGAGATTGACCCGCAGCGACCTGACCTGCCACGATCTGTGAAAGAAGAAGTTGAGATTGAGATAAAATATGAAGGATATATCAAAAAACAGCTGCAGCAGATAGAGCAGTTTAAAAAGCTTGAGAACAAAAAGATTCCCGAGTGGGTTGATTACAACCAGATTTCGGGGCTTTCGACCGAGGCGAAACAGAAACTCTCTCAGATAAGACCTGCTTCAATTGGTCAGGCGTCGAGAATTTCGGGTGTTTCACCCGCCGATATTTCGGTACTTTTAATATGGCTTGAGCAGGCAAAGAGAAGTATAAAATAAAAGCTATTTTTTGGCTTTTTAAAGTTTTAAAAGGAGAAGGATAAAAATGGACCTTTTGGACAGGGTTTTGGAAGTTTACAATGTGAAAAACGGTGCTGTTGCAAAACAGCTTTATTTGAGGTTTATAGACCTTACACTTGAAAAGAACAAACTTTTGAATCTTACGGCTATTGTTGACAGGGATGAGTTTGTGATAAAGCACATTGCCGATTCTCTGTCTTTGCTGAAGTTTATTCAGGATCACAATCAAAATACCTTCAGTGCGATTGATATTGGTTCCGGGTTTGGTGTGCCGGGGCTTATTTTGAAGATTGCTGTGCCAAGCATGAGCATTGTCCTGAATGACTCAAATAGAAAAAAGTGCAATTTCATAATTGAGGCAAAAGACTATCTGGGGCTGTCGGGTGTTGAGGTTGTATGTGCACGTGCAGAGCAGCTCGGGAAAAATACACATTATAGAGAAAGATTTGATTTTGCATTTGCAAGAGCTGTTGACAGGCTGAATATCCTTTGCGAGTATGCCCTTCCTCTTTTGAAAGAAGGCGGTGTGTTTCTGGCTCAAAAAGGTTATGAATGTGACTCTGAGGTGGATGAGGCAAAAGGTGCAGTTGAGCTGCTCGGTGGCACGATTGAAAACATAGAAAGGTTTTTTCTGCCCGAGTCAGAATATAAAAGGAGCGTAATTGTCATAAGAAAATTGCGACAAACTCCGATGAATTTCCCAAGAAATACAAAACAAATTTTAAAAAAACCGCTGTAAATTGGAAAAAATTTGTCAAAACTTATCTGAAAATGTCTGAAAAATCTTAAAATAAAAGGAATAGAATTTTAAATTGATATAGAATTTTAATAAACAGAAATAGGACAAAAGAATAAGGGGAAAGAGTAGCGAGGGGATGTTTATTACAATACAATAAAAAAGGCATTGAAAATTTTTCAAAAAACTGATATAAATTATGATATAAGAGAAAATAAAACCGAGGCATACTACTAAATAATCGTTAGAATAAATAAAAAATCCCCGCAGACCTCCTCATAAAAAGTGAGGAGGTACTTTTTTTATGTAAAAAAATGCCCTCACAGTTTTTTGTGAGGGCATTTTAAAATGGTCTTTTTTTACTTCAGTAAGTCTTCTACTTCGCTTGAGACAAAGAACTTCTTTGCACCTGGAATGTAAACACTTACATATTTCAAAGTATACTGTTTATTTCCTTCAATCAACACATTCTTGTTCTGTGGTATGGTATATGTCTTTCCTTTACTATTGATAACAAGCTGAATATTATATGGATTGCCTGTATCAATAAAAACATCATAACCTTTTTCTTCTAAATCTGCATTTGAGATATATGCATTTTCGTTAAAGCTTCCAAGGTCTATTCCCATAATCTCAGCCATGTAATCGCACACTTCTGTGTTGTCTATAACACCATGTGGAACATATCCGTTTGGATGATATGCATATAGAACAACCTCTTCACCTGTGTGATCATTTGAGGTCCAGCCTATATACGAGCGTTTGCTTATCATTGGACCCAGAACGTAATTTAGCCTTCCTGCAGGTGCGTTTTTGATTGCATTTATCTCATCCTGTGTCAGATTATCAATTCCATAGTACTTTGAGACTACCTTTTTGATGTTCTCATCTGTCCTGTTATTTCCAAGAATTTCTTCAACTCCTGCGCCTGTCCTTGTTGCTTTTCTGATGTATTTTAAAAAGTTGTTCAAAAGAACAGAATCTGCTGAAGCTGAATAGTTGCCAAGTGTCATTCCGCCATTGGTGTGATCAGGTGCAATTATCACCGCTGTGTCATTTCTTGATTTTGCAAAATCTAAGGCTACTTTTACTGCCCTGTCAAATGCCAGCACATCCGATACAACACCAACCGGGTCATTTGCGTGTGATGCCCAGTCTATCTCACTTCCTTCAACCATAAGGAAAAATCCATTTCTATTTTTTGAAAGAATCTGAAGTGCTTTTTGTGTCATCTCAGCCAAGGAGGGTTCACCTGTGCCATTTCTGTCAATGTCGTAGTGCATATAATCCTGTGCAAAAAGCCCCCAGATTTTGCTACCATAATAGTTTTTTGCAACCTCCCAGCTGTTTGTCACTTCAAAACCGTTTTGTTTGAGATAGCTTACAAGGTCTTCTTTGTCCTTGCGCGAATTTTTGCCGATATATTTCCATCCACCGCCAAAGACGACATCCACCCTGTTATACACCATCTGTTCGGCTATGTTTTCATAGTCGTTTCTGTTATCTGAATGTGATGCGAATGCTGCAGGTGTTGCATGAGGAAACTGGCATGTCACAACAAGCCCTGTTGACTTTCCAGATTTTTTTGCTGCTTCTAAGATTGTCACAATTGGTTTGTAAAAGTCTTTTTCTTCAACCTGACCAACGCCTGGCATTGAAGAGATTTCGGGGAAGATTGAAAGGTATCTGTTTTGTGTTTTGTATCCTGTTGCATATGCAGTTCCAGCCGGTGCAGAGTCTGTTATTGGGTTGTTTGCTGAATATGTTCTCACAAGTCCGCAGGCTAACTCATCCATTGCAAGTGGTTCGCCGCCCTGATACCACCTTGCTAAAGTTGTATGGGCTATTGTCATGCCATCCGGAATCATAAGAATGACATTTTTTACTTTGTTAGAATTTTCATCAGTTTCACCTGTGGCAAACACAAAGCTGCTGAGAACAAGGCACAGAATAAGAAGCAGTGAGATTATTGCAGTCTTTTTAAACTTTAAAAAATTCTTCACACAAATTACCCCCTTTTGTTTTTATGTCATGTTTTATTTAACTGAAATATAATTCTTTGCGACAATTGCCTGACCTTCATCAGAGAGGACAAAATCCACAAATGCTTTTGTCACTTTGCTTGGACTCTTTGATACTAAAAACAGGAATGGTCTTTTGATCTTGTACTTTCCAAGCTTAACATTTTTCTCTGTTGGTTCAACTCCGTCAACTTTTATCCCTTTTACTGTGCTGTCCATGGCACCTATTGATATAAATCCTATTGCATTTTCATCCTGTGACACTGTTGTTTTGACAGCACCTGTTGATGGCTGCACTATTGCAGAATCGGTTATCCTTGCATTTTTCCCCATAACTATCTCTTCAAAAGCTCCTCTTGTGCCTGAGCCTTCCTCACGTGTGACAACCACAATGGGAGAGTTTTTGCCACCAACATCTTTCCAGTTCTTAATTTTGCCCGAGAATATGTCTCTTATCTGATCAATTGTAAGATTTGGAACCGGATTTGTCCTGTGAACAATTACTGCTATTCCATCTGCTGCAATCTTTATTTCCTGCCAGCCCTTTGAAGAGAGCTGTTTTGATTCATCCTCTGTAAGCTCTCTTGATGATGTCCCAATGTCAACAATCCCCTGAATTGCTGATTTTATTCCAACAGAAGATCCACCGCCCTGAACCTCAATAGAAACCTTTGGATTTTGCTGCATGAAATACCTTGCAAGCTCATCGGCAATGGGCTGAACGGATGTTGAGCCTGCAATGAGTATCCTTCCAGAAAGGTTTGCCGATGTTGACTGTGGAATAAAAGAAAATTTCAGCTCTGAGTTGGAACCTCCTTTTGAGCCTTTAACGGCATTTGCGGGAATTGTAAGCTGGTACTGTGCTTTTGCAACAAGTGATTGTTTGATTGCCACAACAAGCTTGTTGGCAGATATAGATGCTGAAATTGGAACTTTCGTCTTTTTATTTTTTAGAAGTGCTATCTTTTTGAAATTTGGACCTTTTGAGATCTCTTCTGAAAATGTGATTACAATCTGTTTTTGCAATACAGTTGCTGGAAGTGATTTTGACTTGACAACAAGTGACTGTCCAAATGCAAAGATACCTGTTAGCAAAATTGACATTGCAAAGCAAGTTAAAACCACAGCTAAGAGCAGTTTGTTTGAAACCTTGAAGCTTTTCATCTTTAAAACCCCTCCTCAAGTCTGTTTTTTTCAGTTTTAAGTATATTAAAGTTTTGTTTATTTTATATTAAGCTTATGTTAAATTTTTGTTTAGTTTGGGTTAAACTTATGTTTAAAGAATGTAAAAAAAATGTTAAATCATAGATACAAAATGTTCCACGTGGAACATTCTTGTGATATAATCTAATTAAAAAGTAGTGGAGAAAGGCAGAGGCTATGGCAAGAGTTGTGGCAGTTGTAAATCAAAAAGGCGGGGTTGGAAAAACAACAACCTGTGTGAATCTGTCTGCTGCTATAAGTTCAAAAGGCAGAAAAGTTCTGGCTATTGACTGTGACCCCCAGGGCAATCTCACAAGTGGTTTTGGAATTGACAAAAAAATTCTGAATAAAACTACATACGAGGTTTTGATAGGAAGCGCAGATATAAAAGAGACTATAATAAAGAACAGGTTTGAGAACCTTGATGTGTGCCCTGCAAATGTGAATCTGGCAGGAAGTGAGATTGAACTTGTTTCTATGATTGCAAGGGAATACAGGTTGAAAGATGCTATTGAATCTGTAAAAGATGAATATGATTACATATTTATTGACTGTCCGCCGTCTTTGGGATTGTTAACGCTGAATGCTCTGGCTGCATCCGATTCTGTTATAATACCAATTCAGTGTGAGTACTATGCTTTAGAAGGGCTTTCACAGCTTTCAAATACAATAAATCTTGTTAGAAAACATTTAAACAGACACCTTGAGATTGACGGTGTTGTTCTTACAATGTTTGATTCGCGAACCAACCTTTCAGTTGAGGTGGTGGAAGAGGTAAGAAGATATTTTGGCGAGAAGGTTTTTTTTAGCATAATTCCAAGAAATGTTAGACTTTCCGAGGCGCCTTCATTTGGACTTCCGGGAATCTTTTATGACCCTGATTCAAAAGGGGCAAGGGCGTACATGGAGCTTGCTGAAGAGTACATGATGAGGGTTGAAAAGAAAAATTCAAAAGAGGTGTAATTTTTCATGAAAAAAAGGCTTGGAAAAGGGCTTGATGCGCTTTTTGAAGACAGTAGCAAAGGTATAGAAGATAACATTGAAAATGTGCAAAAAGATGCGGGTGAAACAATAGAAGAGATAGAGATTGATAAAATCTTCCCTTCAGAAAAACAGCCAAGAAAGATTTTTGATGAGGACAAAATAGAAGAGCTTGCACAGTCAATCAGAAGTGTTGGACTTATCCAGCCACTTATTGTGAGAAAAGAAGGGGAAAAGTTTGTTTTGATAGCCGGTGAAAGAAGGCTTAGAGCCTGCAGGCTTGCCGGGCTTAAAAAAGTTCCGTGTATTGTGAGAGATTATTCAAATACAACCGAAATTGCACTTATTGAAAATATTCAGCGAAAGGATTTAAACCCATACGAAGAAGCACTTGCTTACAAAAAGCTTATTGATCAATACGGTTATACCCAGGATCAGCTTGCCAGAAAACTTGGAATTTCAAGGTCAAAGATTGCAAATCTGCTTAGAATATTGAACATTGGTGAGAATATATTGCAGATGATTATTGAAGGGAAGATTTCAGAAGGGCATGCGAAGGTACTTCTGTCGGTTGAAGATGAAAATGAGCGAGAAAACTTAGCAAGGCTTGTTGTTGACAGGAATTTGAGTGTGAGAGAACTTGAGGAGATTATAAAGGTAAAGAAGGAACAGGAAAGGGAAAAAGTTCAAGATGAAGTGCTAAAAGAACTTGAGGAAAATCTCATGAAGATATTTGGGCTCAGAGTGAAGATTTACAGGAAGAAAAAGAAGGGGAAGGTTGAGATTGAATTTACAAGTGATGAGGAGCTTGAGAAAATTATCTCAATTCTGATGCCGTAGAAAATGTTCCACGTGGAACATTGCAAAAAAGGAGGCAAAAACAAAATGAAAGATTTTCTTGGCAGCTACTCAAACCAGATTATAATTGCACTTCTTGCAATAGATATGATACTTTTTATTGCGCTGCTTATTCAATCAGCAAAGAATAAGAATCTGAAGAAGTGCTTTCTGGCACTTGTTAAAAGTGAGGATTTTAAAACAATTGAGGAGACATTGAAAAGAACAAATGAGAAAATAGAATACTTTGAAGAGGTTTTAAAGGCTTTGCATAGAAGCTACAGAATTCTCAGCGAAAATTCAAAGCTGAACATCAAAAAGCTCGGGGTTGTCAGATATGACGCATTTGAGAATGTTGGCAGCAGACTCAGCTTTGCAATAGCACTGCTTGATGAGTATGACAACGGTGTTGTTTTAAACAGCATATATTCAAGAGAGGGGTCAAGTATATATGCAAAGCCTGTTGAAAATGGGCTTTCTAAATATCCGCTTTCTGCTGAAGAGATGCAGGCGATTGACCTTGCAAGAAAAAACTACCTTGCAAAAGAGATAAAGGAATAAAAAACGCTGCTTGAAATATCACAAAAGAAAGGGGGCTTGCTGCCGGTGAGAACAAAAATAAATTTTCTCACTGGCAGGAGAAAGTAAATGGAGTTTGAAAAAATGTATTTTACAAAGAGCTTTTACGAAAGCGTATTGAATGGAATGCTGGATCTTGTCAGGGTCATTGATAAAAATGGGACTGTTATATTTTGCAACTCGATGTTGAAAGAGGTATTTGGCGATCAGACCGGACAGAAGTGCTATGAACTTTTTTGCAAAAATGAGCGATGTGAAGATTGCATTGCCGTGCGGGCGATGAAAGAAAATACAAGGGCAATGAAATATGCCACACACAAAGACAAAATCTACTATGTCATAAGCTCTCCAATTCATGATGAAATGGGAAATGTAATTGGCACTGTTGAGGTTTTCAGGGATGTCACAGATCAGAGGAAGATTGAAGAAAGGCTAAGACGACAGAACGAGATTCTAAAAAGGGACTTGGAGTTTGCAAAAAGGCTTCAACAGTCCCTTCTGCCGGTTGTTCCCAGAATAGAAGGCTACAGAATTACATATACCTACAAGCCATGCGAGAGGCTCGGAGGAGATTTTCTGGATGTTATAAACATTGACGACAGAATAGTGTTCTATGTTGCAGATGTGGCAGGGCATGGGCTTTTAGCTTCAATGGTAACAGTGTTTGTAAAGCAGAGCATTATAAAAAATGCTCATACCTACATAGAAGAAAGTGCACAGGAAATTATGAAGGGTGTTCTTCTGGATTTCATTGAGATGAACTTTCCGAGCGAGGTGTACATAACAGTTGTGCTGGGGATACTTGAGAAAAGCACAGGAAAGGTCAGCATGATTTCTGCAGGGCATGTCACAGAGCCAGTACTTCTCAAAGCAAACAAGAAAATAAAGATGTTTTCAATGAAAGGTCAGCCAATTGCATCGGTTGACCTTGAGCAGGGGTTTGAGATAAAAGAAACTGTTCTGGAAAAGCGTGATAAGCTCATCTTTTATTCTGATGGGCTTATTGAGAGCAGAAACAAGCAGGGTGAGATGTATGGCAAAAAAAGACTTATAAAAAGGATTTTGAGCATCAAAAACATCAACACAGAGCTTTTGATAAGAGACCTGAGAAATTTTGCTTCCGACCTTGATGATGACATAGCCATATTAATGATAGAAAGGATTTAAAAACATAAAAGGCGTGAAAAACAATGAAAGTAATCAAATCTTTTTATAAATTGATTCTACTTTTTGCCCTGATAATTTCCACCCTGCTGAGCCTCAACATATTTGGAGTGGAATTTATACATCCGTATATGTTTTTGCGCTATGAATATAAAAAAACGTATCAAGGTATAAAATATTATGAGGACATTGTTCCAATTAAAGGTGGCATTGCTGTGATATACAGAGGCAGGATTGGGATAATATCTTCAGGGGATAGCATAACATGGAACAGGGTTGCCTATCAAAACCACAGAGCATACTCCGACGGGGAGATTGCAGTAGCCTGGGTTCAGGGGGGAAGATATCTTCACATAATATCATCCAAAGATCAAAAGGATATACTGTATCCTGCAAATATAGAAAAGGTGAGGGTGAAAAATGGCAAAGTGCTGGTGCTTCTGTCGGGCAAAAGTGAAGACTACCTTATAATGTACGACAGAAATCAGAATATAATCTTTTCGGTAAAATACAAAGAAAAGGTGATAGATTGTGACTTCAATGGCACCTTTGCGGTTGCCATTTTAAAGCCAAGAGATTCAAACCAGATAGCAATTTCTCTTGCCGACAAAAGAGGAATCTACATGACAAAGCTTCTTTCTGCAAACCTTCAGAGTGCAAGAAGATGCTATGCAATTGAAGACAATATACTTCTGTACAATCAGAAGAGGTTAGAGGTGTTTGATAGCAAGCTCAAAACCAGAATAAATGCTTTTGAGTTCTCTGCACCACCCGAGTACGCTATGGGAAATCCAAACATACTTTTAGCAAAGAATAAAGTTCTTGTTTACAGCAAGCTCAGAAAAAGTTTTGTGTTAAAGCAGATAGAAGAGTTTGACTGGATGTGTGCGGATGCAGAAAAGATTGTTACATCAAGAGGGAATGAAATAAGAATTTACTCTTTGAATTTGAACAGGTTAAAGACTTTAAGAGTAAATTCTTCTGGTTTTGTAAAGGCAGTAATAAATAGAGACAGGCTGTACTATATATATAATGATAGAATAAAGCTTTACCAGGAAAGGTGGTAAAAGATAAAGAATGTTAAACTCAGCAGATTTGATTGTTCTGATAGTTTTGATTGCCGGTGCGTGGGTGGGCTACAGAAAAGGGCTTTTGCGAATGGCATTCGACTTAGGGTCATATATAATTTCGTGGTTTGTAGCAGTTTGGGGATACAGGTATGTCAGCAGGGCAATTGAAAGCTCCTCTGCTTTGAAAGGTGCAATAGAAAGCTTTGTAAAGGACAAGGTGGTACTAAAGGATACCATCTCGCCTGCTGTGCCCGAGCTTTTCAGGTCTGCCACAGTGCAGGCGCACCAGGCACTTAACAAAAGCCTTCAGGATGCTGCAACAGCTGTGCTGATTAACTTCATTGCGATGATAGCAACCTTCATTGCGGCAAAGATTGCTATTTTGGCTATTAAAAATGCGCTCGGGTTTATGCGAAAAGTGCCTGTGATAGGTACAGTTGACGGCTTTGCCGGGCTCTTAGCAGGCATTGCTGCTTCACTTATAATAATCTACATAGCCTTCAGTATAATATACTTCTTTCCAAATGCAGAGCTTTTCAAAACAGCACAGAAGTTCATCAGGACATCAATGTTTGCCGAGTTTTTGTATGAAAATAACATTCTTATAATGATGATGAAACAGTATCTTGGTTTAAAAATTTAGGCTTTAAAAAGAACAGGAACAAAGGGGGGAATGAAAATTATGAGAGTTGTCAAAGCGGATACAATCGAAAAAATGGTTTATGAAGCGATAAATGAGGCAAACTGCAAACTTCCGGAAGATGTTGTGTGTGCTTTGCAAAATGCCTGTGAAAATGAAGAAGGAATTGCAAAATACACCCTGGAAAATCTTCTTGAAAATATCCGGATGGCAGGGGAAAAAATGCGCCCCGTTTGCCAGGACACAGGCGCATGTGTATTTTTTGTTGACATTGGTGAGGATGTGTATGTTGAGGGGTCAATAAAAGAGGCAATTGACAGGGCAGTTGCAAGAGGATACAAAGACTTTTACCTTCGAAAGTCAATGGTAAAAAGTCCAATTGAGAGAATAAACACCGGTGATAACACACCTGCAATAATTCATTTTGACTTTGTAAAAGGTAGCAGAATCACAATTCATTTTATGCCCAAAGGATTTGGCAGCGAGAACAAAAGTGCACTTTGCATGCTAACCCCGGCAGATGGCATAGAAGGGATTGAGAGATTTGTAGTAGAGACAGTGAAAAAGGCGGGGTCTGATCCATGCCCGCCTGTAGTTGTTGGTGTTGGCATAGGTGGGACGTTTGAAAAAGCAGCTATTCTTTCAAAAAGGGCACTTTTGAGAAGCATCGGTCAGCGCAGCGCAAAGCCATACATTGCAGAGCTTGAAACAAGGCTTCTTGATAAAATCAATGCGCTTGGAATAGGACCTGAGGGGTTTGGTGGCAGAACAACCGCGCTTGACGTTTTTGTTGAGGAATATCCAACGCACATAGCAGGGCTTCCTGTTGCGGTGAACATCTGCTGCCACGTTGCAAGGCATATAAAGATTGAGATTTAATTTAGAAGGTTTGCAAAGTTCTGTGTATAGTAGACATTTTCAGTTTTGCTGTCAATTGCGCAGCCGATGCCCGCATATTCAAAATTTTCTTCGATATTTTCTCTGTGCCCCGGTGAATTTAAAAGAAGATGGTTTGCGAAAAATGGAAGAAGCTTTTCTCCCATTGCTATGTTTTCTCCCATCCTTTTGAAAAGTATACCCTGTTTTTTAAACCTGTCTGCAGGGCTTTGCCCGAACACGTCGGTGTGCCCGAAGAAATTGTACTTTGCCATGTTTTGTGAGTGCAGCCTTGCACAGGATGATATTTTCTCTGAGTATTTAAAAAGTGACTTTTTTAGAGAAGCCCTTACTGAGTTTAGATGAAGATAGCTCAGTCTCTCAAAAGAATATACAAGAGCACCCGGGGTTTTTTGTTTTAAAAGCACAGAGTCTGATATGAGAAAATCATCCCAGATACTCTTTTTGACCATAAAGATTCCATTCACAACCGAAGGGTTTGCAAGCCTGTCGTAAAATATAAATACATAATAAGCATTGCTAAAAAGCAGCGCATCATAATCTTTCCCCAGTCTCTCATCTGTGAACGTGTATATATGCCCTTCACCTTTTATTTCAAATTGGGTTAAAGGCTTTAGTTTCAAGCTTTTTATACTTTTAAGAGTACTTCCAATTTTTATGCCCTGAACTCCCGCAAATTTTTTTGAGTTTGTATAAAAAAGCACAAGCCTGTTATTTTCAAAGCCGGCGACAAAAAAATCGTCAGGATTTTGCGATGCATAAAAATCAAATTGAAAAGGACTTTTCAAAGTCTCTTTTTTTATATCCGCATACATCTTATCAAAATATGCTTTTGAGCAAAACAGAGTGACATTTCTCTTTGTCTGGAGCATTGCAGCAAAGCCGGTAAAGCTACCCCGAAAAATGGTATTTGGATCAGAAAAAGCACATCCAGAAACAAGCAAAATTATAACAGCAAAAGCAATAACCTTTATAAAAGCTTTAAAATTCCTGATGGATTTCATATCCTTCTCCCGGGTGAAATTCTAATTGGATTCTATGAACATTATAACACATCTTAACAATCATTTACCATAGCCAAAATGGGCTACTGGTATTTATAGCTTAAATTGATTGTAAAAACAAAAAAAGGGATAGAACGATTTCCTATCCCCTTATTTTTTTAAACCTGCTAAGAAAGAATCTGAAAGTTATGGCTTTAGAACAATTTCTTTTTTTAGCTGCTGTATAGCTTTACTTACCCCCGGTATCAGAGCAACAATCAGACACAAAATTAAATCAGGACCAAGGTATGTTGCGTTATAAATGGCAGAGTACCACACAGGATTTGTCCCTTTTGGTGCATAGGATGCAAAAAACAAAAACCCTGATACAAAATGCATAAAAAACCTGCCAAGCCCGCCAAATACAATTCCAGCTGGCAGGCTCTTTTTGAAACATCCTGCAACCCCGAGCGCGCCGAACGCAAGTGGATAGTCCAAAAGAAGCTGTGCCCAGTGCACAACATAAGGGTCCTGTATCAGCTGCAGGATGCCATAGGCCACCCCGGCAATAACACCCGCAAAAGGTCCGAAAATATAACTGTATACAAAAAGTGGGAGCATGCTTGCCGGTGTTATGGTACCACCCTGTGGCATTCTGTAAAGTTTAATAAAGGAAAGAGTAAACGAAAGTGCAATGCAAAGCCCGCCATATACAATGGCTTTTGTGGAAAGAGTTTGACGCCTTCTGCTGCCCATCAAAAATAAAGAGATCAAAAACAGCAAAGATACAATAGCTATTGAATACCATTTCAGCTTTGTAATATCCTTAAAGACGCTGAATAAATATTCACTCATTTTAGGATCTCTCTCCATTTCAGAATTTTTAGGATTTAAACTTATTATTCAAAATAATAGCACTCAATGTTTATTTCTTCAATACAAAAAGGAAAATATATAAATTGCAATATTAAATGCAACGCTTTTTTTGATGAAGCTGGAAATTATAAGTTGATTAAAGCAACAACTGTGTATGATATTAGTTGCCAATATATACTATCTTTCCTGTAGGAAAGTTGGCGGCTGCCATTTTATACTATATTTCCCTCTATATATACGCCACTTCCTATGCTTCTGCTAAAAACTTTTCTATTATCTCTGCTTTGCATATTTCCTTCATCTCCACTAAAAACTTTTCCATACTGCTCTTGTAGTTGAATATTCTCCTTAAGAAGCCTGTTGTACCAAGTCTTGTATCCTCTTTATTGCCTCTTTCGATATTTTCTCTTGTCTCTTTACCCTTAGGTAAAAACGCCTTATCAATCCATTCATGCGCTCATTTGTTTGCTTCTTATACGATGAATACAGATGTAGCAATATCCTCAAGAAACCCAATTCATTTAAAACCTTACTAAGCTTTCTAAATTCACTACCATTATCACTTGTCCTACTATCTGAAAACTTTGTTAAATTTGTCTCCCAATATCTTTTGAAGCTTTATAAACAGATTTTTGACATATGAACTTTCCCCGCCTGGTATAACAAATATCCTTCCAAACTAAGTTTCTTTCTATCAAAGTATCAATCTCTAAATAGCCAAATTCTTCTCTGTTGTTTACAGGCTTTCGGTCTTTCTTCTATACTTTTGCTCTTGGATTTAATCTTTGCTCTTTTGTGTTTTACTTTTCTTGGCTTTAATCTAACTTTAATAGGCAAATCTATGTTCTTTACTCTTAAACTCTCCTCCTTCTATCCGAATTGTATAGCGTCTTTGTACAAACCATCTCATCTTTCCTAAATCCAAGTTCCTGTTTACAATATCCAACTACTGCATCCGGTGACCATTTATCTTTCAGCATCTTTTCTTCTGCAAACTTTAAAAACCTTTAAAGCTTTAAAAATTTACTCTTTCTACCGCATTTTGCTTTGTTTTTTTCATACACAGCCAGACAGCTTTAAAAAAGTATTTTTCAAATGTGCCCAGGGCACTCTTTATTTGAGTTACTATGTCTTTTTTGCATTGCGTGAAATTGTACTTGCACTTCTGCCTGATTCTATGGCTATTTCTCTTATACAATACCCTAATTTTAGCAGCTTCTGTATAATTCCTCTTTCTACTTTACTTAAGTGTTTTAAAAATGTTCTTCTCTTTGTGCTATGATTATTACAAGCCATAGCTTCAAACCTCCTGTGTATGGTTTTGTATTTTCAACTAATATCATACACAGTTTGAAACCATGGCTTCGATATTTATTGCCTCTGCTGCATTAATTTTACAACAGACTGACACTATTCTCTTATAACTAACCATTTACAATTGTATAATTTTAAATTATAATAGAAATACAAGCTTATGATTTCGAATCTTTGTTTTCCAAAATGTAGAAATAAGAAAGGTAGATTTTTAGGCTTTTGAGATGTTGACAACACTTTTTTGAATGTATGTGCAATAGGTGAGAAAATTGAAAAGAATATGGAGGAGGATACAGGATGAAAAAGCTATTATCAATTTTCATTATTGGACTTTTAATTATAAGCATTTTGCCTGTAACTTGGGCAAAAAGTGGTGGAACTCAAAATTTTGTTGTAAAGCCAACATTGGATTTTGAATTTGTTGGAAATTTTTCCGATGGACTTTCACCAGTTAAGAAAAATGGTAAATGGGGTTTTGTAGATAAAACAGGTAAAGTTGTTATTCCAATAATGTATGATTTTGTAGATATTTTTTCGGAAGGATTTGCAAGGGCATCCAAAAACGGGAAGTGGGGTTTTATTGATAAAAAAGGCAAAGTTGTGGTTCCCTTCAATTATGATGATGCATTAAACTTTTCTGAAGGACTTGCAGCTGTTAAGAAAAACGAAAAATGGGGCTATATTGATAAAAAAGGAAAAATAGTTATTTCACTTAGCTATGACTATGCTGGTATGTTTTCTGAAGAACTTGCAGCAGTTTCTAAAAATGGAAAATGGGGTTATATTAATAAATCAGGTAAAACAGTTGTTTCTTTAGTTTACGATTATGCAGGTAAATTCTCAGGAGGGCTTGCCGAGGTATTAAAAAATGGAAAATGGAGTTTCATAAACAAAACAGGAAAAGTTGTTACAGCGATAAAGTTTAGCTGTGAAGGAGATTTTTCTGAAGGATTTATAGCAGTGGAAAAAGACAATAAATATGGTTTTGTAAACAGGACAGGTAAAGTTGTTGTTCCTGTTCAATATGATGAAGTGGGTGATTTTTCAGAAGGATTAGCAGCGGTTCAAAAAGAAAACAAATGGGGCTTTGTGAACAGCTCCGGTAAAATAGTTATTCCCACTCAATACGATGGTGCAGGTAAGTTTTCAGAAGGACTTGCTGCAGTGAATAAGGGAATGAAATGGGGTTTTGTTGACAAAACCGGTAAAATAGTTGTTCCTATTTTATTTGAGAATGTAAGTGCTTTTTCTGAGGGACTTGCCTGGGTTAAAAAAGATGGTAAGTGGGGTATTATTTCAAATCCACTTAAGACCAGCAAATCAACGAAAAACAAATAATTAAAAATTTTTAAAACTTCTTTTTACAAGAGAAACAAATGATTTGAGCCATAGCTTCAAGTGGAAGATGTAAACGCTTGTGTTGAAGAAAAGAGAATCAGATATGTTAGATGTGAAGCTATGGCTTATTTTAATTGTTGTATGATACCAAGACAGCATTTTGGGAGCTGAAAATTGTAAAATACTTTGAAAAACTCCTTTTCAAACAAAATATTTAGCCTGTTTAATAAATCATATTAACATAATTGAAATAGTTAATGTATATTTATTTGTGATATAAAGAAAAAAAAGGCTTACCAAAAATAAATGAAAGTTTGTGTATTTAAAAAACATGCTTTATTCTGATATAAGGATTTTTATGAAAATAGCTTTTAAAAAGGAGTATGATGAGATGTCACAAATCCGTGCAATAGTTGGTACCCAGTGGGGCGACGAGGGCAAAGGCAAAATTGTTGACTTTCTGGCAAAAGAAGCTGATGTTGTTGTGCGTGCCCAGGGCGGCAATAATGCAGGTCACACTGTTGAAGCATTTGGCAGGGTGTTTAAACTCCACCTGATACCATCCGGGATACTTTACAAAGACAAGATAAACATCATAGGCAATGGTGTTGTAATCGACCCACAGTCACTGATTGAAGAGATAGAGAGTCTGCAAAAAGAAGGAATCTCAACAGAAAATCTCCGGATAAGTGACAGGGCACATCTTGTTATGCCGTATCATAAAGTACTTGACGAAGAGCAGGAAAAGCAAAGAGGGGAAGAAGAGCTTGGCACAACAAAAAGAGGAATAGGTCCTGCATACACTGACAAAACAGAGCGAACAAATTTGAGAGTATGTGATATGCTTGACGAGGAAGAATTCATTCACAAGCTGAGAATTGTGTATGAACGAAAGAATAGAATACTTACACAGGTGTATCATAAAACACCCATGAAGTTCGGGGAGCTTTTAGAGCAGTTTATGCGATATGGAGAGATTCTAAAGCCGTATATAACCGATACAATAAAGCTTCTGAATGATGCCATAAAAGAGGGCAAGAAGGTTCTACTGGAAGGTGCACAGGCAACAATGCTGGACCTTGACTATGGCACATATCCGTACGTTACATCGTCACACCCCACAGCCGGCGGATTTTGCATTGGTGCCGGGATTGCACCAAAGTACATCCAGCAGGTTATAGGTGTTGTCAAATCATATACAACAAGGGTTGGTAAAGGTCCCTTTCCAACAGAGCTTTTTGACGAAATAGGCAATACAATTCGCCAGAAAGGCAATGAGTATGGAACAACCACCGGCAGACCAAGGCGCTGTGGCTGGCTTGACCTTGTGGTTGTAAGATATGCAGTTTTGATTAACGGAATTGACAGGATTGCACTCACCAAGCTTGATACTCTTTCAAATCTCCCAAAAGTGAAGGTGTGTGTTGGTTACAGGCATAATGGCAAAATCCTCGATTTGTTCCCGGCATCCCTGAAGGTGGCAACCGAATGTGAGCCTGTTTATGAAGAGTTTGACGGCTGGAACGAGGAAGAAATAAAAAGAGCAAAGGAATATGATCAGCTACCAAAAAGTGCACAGAAGTATATTGAGTTTATAGAAAAAGAAACAGGTGCAAAAGTATTTTTGATTGGAACAGGTGCAGGAAGAGAAGACATCATTGTAAAAGAGGCTTAGGTACTTTGGCTAAAAAATGAAAGAGCCACCCGTGGCATGGCATTGAAACGGGTGGCTTTTTGTGTTGTGCAGTAGTTACTCTCCACAGGCTTTCTACCATCAAAGATGCAGATTTGATAATTGTTCTTGACGGGGGCAGAATAATTGAGATGGGAACGCATGATAAATTGATTTCTAAAAAAGCTGCGGACTCAAGACCTTTGCACAAGCCAGATAAAGTTTGTAAAGGCGGGGTGATAGCAAAATAGCAAACAAATTTTTGCTATTTACAGACATGACTTTATGCTTTATAATATTAAACCGTGTTTATTATTGTGTGGGCCATTAGCTCAGCAGGCAGAGCACCAGCCTTTTAAGCTGGGTGTCCCGCGTTCGAGTCGCGGATGGCTCACCATTTAAAATTAAAAATTCTAAAGGTGGCCCCGTGGTCAAGTGGTTAAGACACAGGCCTTTCACGCCTGTAACAGGGGTTCGAATCCCCTCGGGGTCACCATTTAAATATACTCTTCATCATGAAATATCATTGACTTTTTTCAAAGAATATTACATCATAATATAAAATGTATGATATTGTGAGAGGAGCTGAGTACCTTCCGCGCATGCGGGAGATGAAAAGCTCTAAGCATATTCTTCTTGCCTTGCATAGGGCAACTGGAATGTGCTGAATGTTTCACAAATTAGAAGAAGGAACACTTTACAAATCAAAAAGGCGGGAAAGATCCTTGCCTTTTTATTTTGCTTTTCCGGGAAATTGCTTTTTCTGTTCTACAGTTAAAATAGCTATATCTGGTATTTTCCTTCATGAATGCCCCCATATTAAAAAAATAATGCATAACCCTGAAACAGCATAGTAAACGATTACACAATTTTTTAAAAGCTTTTTAGAAGCTGGTTTTCAAAAACAGTAAAATGCATTTGATGTTCCGTATACGAATAGTACGACAGAAGGTTTTAACAACAAAATAAAGGGTTACTTAAGAGGAATGGATTTGGATACAGGAATTTTGAGATATTCAGGAAGAGGATTTTGTAAAGCTTTAGTAGATAAGTTGAAAAAGCTGAATATTTAAAAAACCACTATATGAGTGGGCGGGTGTGGTATTGGTTTTTTTGGACTGGTTTACCTATAATAGGCATGTATAACATTTAATGCGTGCCTGGGAAAGATAAAAAGGTGGGCATTCATTGTACCAACCTCACTGCTTGACAAAGAACTTAGAATAATAACAAAATAAAACATTTACAACCTTTATAACTTAATATAAAATAAAACTATCTAACAAAAATCAAGATGAGAGGAGAAAGATAAGATGAGAGAAGAGTTTTACAAAGTTTTTTTGAACGAAGATGAGATACCGCACAGCTGGTATAACATTACTGCTGATTTAAAAGCTCCACTTGATCCGCCACTTGACCCATCAACAAAAGAGTTGATTGATCCAGGTAAACTCAAAGTAATTTTCCCTGAAGAGTTGATAAAGCAGGAGATGGCAACTGAAGCATTTGTGCCAATTCCAGAGGAAGTGTTGGAGTTTTATAAGCAGTACAGACCAACTCCCTTAATCAGAGCAAAGCGATTAGAAAAAATTCTTGATACACCTGCCAAAATATTCTATAAGTATGAAGGTGCAACTCCATCTGGAAGCCACAAGTTAAATACTGCAATACCGCAGGCATATTATAACAAAAAAGAGGGAATAAAAAGGCTTGCGACAGAAACAGGTGCGGGGCAGTGGGGGTCTGCTCTGGCAATTGCCTGCAATTTTTTTGGACTTGATTGCACAGTGTACATGGTAAAGGTAAGCTATAATCAAAAGCCTTACAGAAGGATATTAATGGAAACGTTTGGGGCAAAGGTAATACCAAGCCCAAGTGAGTTTACAGAGGCAGGGAGAAGAATTCTTGCAAAGGATCCAGACTCACCCGGAAGCCTTGGAATTGCAATAAGCGAGGCAGTGGAGGATGCTGCAACTCACCCTGATACAAACTACTCCTTAGGGAGTGTTTTAAATCATGTTATTTTGCATCAAACCATAATTGGAGAAGAAGCAAAACTTCAAATGGAAAAGATAGATGAGTATCCTGATATAGTTATAGGATGCAACGGTGGTGGCAGCAATTTTGCAGGAATTAGCTTTCCTTTCTTGAGGGATAAATTGAGAAATGGGAGGAAGATAAGAGCCATAGCAGTTGAACCTGCGGCATGTCCGTCTTTAACTAAAGGTGAGTTTGCATATGACTTTGGAGATGTTGCAGGGCTTACTCCCCTTCTTAAAATGTACACTGTAGGAAGCCAATTTATTCCACCAAGTATTCATGCAGGTGGGCTGCGATATCATGGTGATTCGCCGATTGTTAGCAGACTTTACAAAGATGGGATAATTGAGGCAAGAGCATACAAACAAAGAGAAGTTTTTGAGGCAGCCACTTTATTCGCAAAATCGGAAGGCATAATTCCAGCACCTGAGTCTGCTCACGCTGTCAAATCTGCGATAGATGAAGCAATCCAGGCACGTGAAGAGGGTGTTAATAAGACAATTTTAATTTCACTGAGCGGACATGGTCACTTTGATCTTGCTGCATATGAAGATTACCTCAGCGGCAGGCTTGAGGATATTGAAATTTCTGATGAGGACATTAAAAAAACATTGAGCAAATTGCCATAAACAGCAAGAAAAATAAGAGGGCGAGGCTATTTTCCTTGCCCTCTTAATACAAGTCCTACCCTGTTTGATTTTTTGTCAATTACAACATAGCCGAATTTGGGGAAGATAAGTGAATATTTATAAATCGAGTAACTGTAAGAATTCAATACAGAATCTTGTGTATATCTAAACCTGTAGGTTTCGGTATCAACAAACGTATACCGGGGGTTCTTTGCTGAAAATTTCAAAACAAAACTGCCTTTTGTATCTATCAGTCCCACATAATCCTTTGTGGAGGCAGAAGCTAACTTAGCAAAAAATGCACCTGCAAAGATAAATTGAGGTTTTATGACAAACTTTCCAGAAGAATTTATATAGCCCCACAAACCTGACTTATTTACTGCTGCGTATCCTTCTGAGAAGTTTTCTGCCCTATCAAATTGAGGCTTTATGATCACTTTACAATTTTTGTCCATAAATCCCCACTTACCATTTTGCTTGAAAGCGCATAAACCTTCGCTGAATTCCTTTATATCATCAAATTGAGGTTTTACTGCATATTTGCCGTTTGCATCTAAAATTCCCCACTTTTTGTTTTTGCAGACCGCAATTAAGTTATTCACGCCCAAATGTTTCACGTTTTCATAGGTTTCTTTGCTTCTTGTTTGAACAAAGCCTTTAGCCGAATATTTATAGAATACAATAACATAATTTTTGCCGAGCTGTTCATAAGAAATATCACATTCTGATTGTGCTTTTGCATCCGAACTATCTGAGGATGATATTGTCTTTTTCTTATTCAGCGTAGCTTTCAGTGCCTCTGCAAATTTACTATCTGCCAGAACCTCTTCAAAAGAATCATACCTAAAATCTATAAATATATTCCCCGAAACATCAACAGCACCGCACTTTCCATCTTTTGAGACAAGAACGTAATCCAAATAAGAGTCTGGCCAAACACCATCCTTCAAGTCAAGGGCATAAAGACAAAACTCCTTATTATTTTCATCTGGTAAGGTACACTTAACATAGGGGTTTTGATATTTCACACCTGGGTTATATGAAACCGCAACAACAAAGTATATTTTGTCAAACTGAGGTGTGATGTAGACTTTTTTATCCAGATTAAAAAAACCATATTTGTTCTCTTTTTTGCAAATATATAAATTAAGCCATGGATTTAAAACTTCAAATGAGTCTATCTCTGGCTTTGTAAAGATTTTAAGATTTGAATCAATAAAGCCTGCTTTTTTGTTTTGCCAGAAGATAAATATATCTTTGTAGAACTTATCCTCAATTCCCATTATTGCAGGTCCGTCAAAAAATACAGGTTCAATTTTGTCAAACTGAGGCTTTAAAAGAACTTGACCAGAAGAGTTCGTAATTCCCCATTTTCCACTCTGAAGATAAGAAATCCAACCATTTTCCCAGAACATAACATTTTCAAACTGTGGTTTTATAAATACAATATTTTGAGAGGACGGCTGCTGAGCATATGCCAGAGTCAGACTGCCAATAAAATAAATACATACCAGTATTTTGCAAACAAAACTTTTAATTCTTTTCACCAAAAATTCCTCCTTATTGTAAATTTTCTTGAATAAACATTTTTCCATAACAATTTAATCTAATTAAATTAAACTATAAAAGCAAAAAATTACTCTTAAAACATTATAAGCAATTTTTCAAATACATTCAATCAGAAAGGTTGGTGTAAAATATTTATAGGACTTTGGATGGCAAAAAGATCCCTCATATTGGTAAAACAAACCAGATAAAAAAAGAACTCTAAAAGCATTTGAGTTTTTGTGATTTCTATAACTCAGGGATATTAATAAAGATTTTTTCTACAAACTCTTGAAACCACCCTATCAATACTAATGTCTTGCAAAATACTTTGAAAAATTATAAAATTAAAAAAGTAAACGATTACACAAAAAAATGAAAGGGGACTTTAAAGGCATGCTTTATCGAAAGTTTGGGAACACAGGGGTTTTGATTTCAGCGCTTGGATTTGGAGCCATGAGGCTTCCTCAAAAAGAGATAAACGGCAAACTGGTATATGACGAAGATGAAAGTATAAGGATTATTCACAGGGCTTTTGAGCTTGGAGTTAACTACATAGACACAGCACCATATTACTGTGACTCTCAGAGCGAGGTTATAGTTGGCAAGGCATTGAAGGGTTTTAGAGATAGGGTTTACGTTTCTACAAAAAATCCTATTGAGGATGACTCGGGGGATAATTTCTTAAAGAGGCTTGAAAATTCGTTAAAAAAGCTTGATATTGACAGGATAGACTTTTATCATATGTGGGGAATAAACTATGAAACATTTAAAGAAAGGATAATCAAAAAGGGTGGACCTTTGGATGCTGCAAAAAGGGCAAAGGAAGAGGGAATGATTGGACATATTTCTTTTTCTTTTCATGACAGGCCGGAGAATATGATAAAAATAATTGACCGGGGAGAGGTATTTGAGAGTGTGCTGTGCCAGTACAACCTTCTTGACAGGAGCAATGAAGAGGCGATGGCTTATGCGGCAGGGAAAGGGCTTGGCGTTGTTGTGATGGGACCTGTGGGTGGTGGCAGGCTTGGCAGTCCATCACCGGTTATTCAGAGCCTGCTTCCAGGTAAAGTAAGTTCTTCTGCAGAGATAGCATTGAGGTTTGTTCTGGCAAATCCAAATGTATCCTGTGCGCTTTCTGGCATGAGCACAATTGAAATGGTTGAGGAAAACTGCAAAGTTGCTTCAAATCCAGATCCGCTGAGTCCTGAGGAGATAGAAAGAATTAAAAAAGCCATGGAGGAGAATAAAAAGCTTGCAGACCTTTACTGCACAGGCTGTAATTACTGTATGCCATGTCCGCAGGGGGTAAATATTCCTCTTAACTTCCAGATAATGAACTATTACAGAGTTTATGGGCTTGTTGAGTTTGCCAAGAGTGAATATCAGAGAATTGGCACTGTGCAGTGGCTTTCAGGCAAGAAAGCAGAAGAGTGTATTGAATGTGGGATTTGCGAAGAAAAGTGCCCGCAAAAGATTCAGATTCGCAAGCAGTTAAAGGAAACAGCAGCAACACTTGGTGGAAAGTAGCGAAAAAACTGCAAGATACCAGCTAAAAAGGGACTGAAAAGTTTATTTATCAGTCCCTTTTTGTTTTTGGAATTGATGGAGCTTTTAAGCAGCAAAGCTTAATGTGACATAAGCTTCAATGAACGCAGCTATTACAATCAAAATTGCACCAAGTAAGCTCAAAGCCAGAAATCTTTTCAGCAAAACCTTTGTGTTTTCTCTTTGCTTTTCGTTAATAAGATTTTCAAGAAAGATTGCAGAAGCTGCTGTGCCAATCAAAAACGCAAAGATTTCAATCACACCGTGTGGCAAAAGCAAAAGCAGTGTCTTGGCGATTGAAGTCTTCTTGGCAGAAAGTGCTGCCACAGCTCCAACAACTGCTCCGTTTGTCATCAACACAAAAAGAGAAACAAGACCGAATGTGAGAGTCCCTGCCACAAGCACTATTATATATACTTTCATATTGTTTTTAAGAATGGCAAGAAAAAGGTCAAATTTGCTATTGGCGTTTTTTAAAATTTCGCCAAACATCTTTTTGAGATAGGTATCTGTGAGCTTTTCAAGCAAATCAGAAAAGTATGCACCTGTAACAATTCCCAGAGTCAAAAAAAGAAGAAATATTAAAAGACAAATCAAAATGAGTCTTTTTTCTTTTTTAAGTGTATCAACCAGAAAACCAAGCCCCATCTTACAACTCCCCTTTTGCTTTGTATCAAAAAGAGCTAATTTAAATCATAACAGATAACCTCTTTTTTGTAAACAGGTGTAAGCAAAAGATTTTCACAAATTTTTAATTAACATTTCTTTAAATTGGTATATAATAATGTTGATAGTAAAAGAAAAGGGGGAAAACTGGATAATGAAAATAACCTATCTTGCGCATGCAAGCTTTTTGATAGAGACAAAAAATAAAGTCATGATTTTAACAGACCCGTACGATTCTTCTGTGGGATATGAAGTGTTTGAACTTTCACCTGATATTGTTTTGACATCTCATAAACACTTTGACCACGGCTATACTGGGGCTTTAAAAGGAGATTTTACTGTCTTGGACAAGCCTCAGGAATACAATTTAAAAGGTGTAAAGATAAAAGGCATAAAGACATTTCATGACAGTGAAGGTGGGCAAAAAAGAGGAGAAAACATTGTGTTTGTGATAGAAGATGAGTTTTCGGTTGCACACCTTGGCGATTTGGGGCATGAGCTTGAAAAAGATCATCTTGACAGAATTGGCAGGGTGGATATTCTGCTTATCCCTGTTGGTGGAGTTTATACAATTGACGCAAAAGCAGCTTACAACGTTGCAAAGGCTATAAATCCAAAGATTATAATCCCTATGCACTATAAAACAGAAAAGCTTAAATTTGATTTGGGCAGACTTGAAGAATTTACAAAACTTTTTGAAAATGTAGAGTATGCAAACTCTTTTGAGCTTGAGATAAATAAGCTTCCTGAGGCTCAAAAAGTAATTGTACTTTCACATAGGGGTTAAAATTATTTTAAAAATATAGAGCTTATAAAAACTAAACTTGCAAAAAAGGAGAAAACGCAATGGCAAAAAATAAAAAGCAAACTTCTTCTTTTACAGATAGGCAGGAAGTTTTAAATCTTTATCCCATAAAGTATGTTTTTCTCTTTGCCTTTTCACTCCTTGTGCTAATGACACCTTACTACAGAGGGCTTTACTTTGACTATGAGCTGACGGTCTTTCAGGCAGTAGCCTCTGCAATCTTCATCCTGTTTGCAATCTACCTTTATGCAACAAAAAATGGGTTTGAAATCAAATACAAGCTTGAATATATCCTTTTGCTTTTTATGGTGGCATATATTGTGCCGTTTTTCTTTGCAGCAAACAGAAGGCTTGCGATAGGTGAGTTTTTAAAATATGCGTTCTACTTTGCAATCTTTGCAATGGCGATAAGGCTTGCAACAGACAAATTTGAAAGGCTAACCATCCTGAATGCTCTTTTTATCTCAACAGTGGGTGTTGCATTTTTCGGGTATCAGGCGGCGGTGGGATTGATACCTGAGACTGCCCGACCTCTGGGTATGCCAATGAATGGGCTGTGGGCAGGGAACATGATAAACTCAACCTTGCAGTACCACAACACAGCGGGCACTGTGCTTGCCTTTGGGTTTATAATTTCGCTTATGCTCGGGCTGTACACTGAAAATAGATTTCTAAAAGCGTTTTATTTTGCTGCGTCTTCGTTTATTCTGACAGCCTTTTTCTTTACATACTCAAGAGGCTGCTATGTGACATTACTGCTTGCACTCTTAGCATTCTTTTTACTTTTGCCAAGAGAAAAGAGAATATCTATTGTTTTCAACCTTGCAATAGTGGCTGCAGTTGTTTTGGCATTTTTAAACAGGGTGGGGGCTCAGCTAAATCCAAATGGAAAAGAGAAACTGTGGGTGATTTTGCTTTTCCAGTTTGCCATTGTGTGGGCAGCTGTGTATGCATTTGGCTTTGTTGAAAATAGACTTTATGCGCTCAAAGATGAGGTTTACATAATTTCGGCACTTACGGTTGCTGCACTTGGTGTAATAGGATTTGTAATTGCTATAAATATGCATCTTCTTCCTTCGTCAATTGTTGATAGGGTGATGTCTATTAACTTTAGAGATAGAAATTTTGTGGAAAGGCTTGTATTTTACAAAGACGGGCTAAAAATTTTCTTAAGAAGCCCTATCTTTGGCTATGGTGGCGGCACGTGGGTATCGCTTTACTTTATGTATCAGTCTTACCTTTATTTCACAACACAGTCACATAACTACTTTTTGCAGGTGCTGCTTGACACAGGGCTTTTTGGCTTTGCAATTTTAATGGTGTTTTTGTACATGATCTTTTCAACCGCTCTGAAAGCATGGAGTAAAAAGGATAGGGAGAAGAATATATTAATTGCGGGCATATTTGCAGGGGCTTTGCAGCTTTATCTTCATTCAATCCTGGACTTTGACTTTTCACTTGCATCTGTTCAGGTTCTGCTTTTTGCAAGTCTGGGTGTTTTGTTTGCAATTGTCTCTGAGGTGCTTCAAAAAACCAAAGAGGATGAGAAGTTAATTGTCCAGAGAAGAACAAAGTTGCTGGCACCAGCGCTTTTGGCGTTCTATCTTTTTGTGATGATTATTTCAATAAACTTCAGAATAGGAAACTACAATGCAAACCTCGGTCAGCAGGCGCTGCAGATGAATAACCTGAGTGCTGCATATTCATTTTTATCAAAGGCAGTGGAGTATGACTCACTTTCTTCTTCTGCTCTGAGCGACTATGCGACGGTGCTTTACAAGATTGGTGATCAGAACAGAGATGCAAATTTGATTGCAAAGGCAAATGACTACTTCAAGCAGGCAATAGAAAATGACAGGTTCAGTGCAAAGATAAGGTTCAGGTACGCTGTATATCTGCTCGCTCACGGTGCGATAGACGAGGGCTTGAAGCAAATAGAAGAGGGCATAAAGCTTCAGCCACTTTTGCCAGCAAACTATGAAGTAAAAGCAGATGCATATGCAAAGGTTGGAGATTATTACCTGGGAAAAGGTGATAAGGAAAAGGCGAAAAAATACTATGAAGTTGTGCTGAGGATTCCCCAGGAGGTTGAGAGAGTGAAAAGGGAGAGGGAAAGAATGCCTGATATTATCAGGGAAGATCCTAATTCTCGTAAATTTTCGATCACAGATAGAACTTTGCAAATAGTAAATGAAGTCAAAAAGAAAATGTGATTTAAAAAACTTATATAATGCAACAAAAAAGTAAATTTATGATATGGGGGGAAACTTAATGCTATGTGTTGTTGACTGCCGGAGTATTAATTTGGAAAAAAATCATGGTATAAGCAGGTATACATATGAGATTATTAGAAATGCACCCGGAAACATCAAGCAGCATCTGATACTTCTCTCTGATACCAGAAACTTCAATGTATTGCACAGGGCATTCAATCAAGAAGTAAGGGAAATTGTGAAAATTAGATCGCCTTTTTTGCATCCATTGGAGAATATAGAAATTCCAAATGTTTTGAGGAAGATTCAAAAAGAGACAAAAGAACAGATGGCTTATTTTTCACCTTCATTTTCTTCGCCGCCAATAGAGGATAAAAGAATTAAAAAGTTTATAACTATTCATGACCTGATGCACCTTGACTTTTACTCAAGTTTAAAAAACAGGATATATTATTCAACGTTAGTAAAGCACTATATTAACACAGCTGTTTTTGTATTTACTGTTTCGAACTATTCAAAAGAAAAGATAATTAAATACTATGGCAATTCAAATAAAATAAAGGTAATATATCCCGGAATTGATATGAACACTTTTAGAAAGCTGGGAAGTGAAGAAATTGAACACTTTAAAAGTATGTACTCTTATCTGCCTGAGAAATTTTTCTTATTTATAGGAAATAACAAGAGGCACAAGAATTTTTCGTATGCTTATGAGCTTTACAGGAGTTTGAAAAGGTTTTATCCAGCACATAAATTTGTGTCGAATGTGTGGGATAATGAAAGTGACAAAGAGATTGTTAGATTGGAAAAGCTTGATGACAGTTTACTCTGTTTTTTATATAACAGATGCGAAGCATTTTTATATCCGTCCTTGTATGAGGGCTTTGGATTGCCACCTTTGGAGGCATTAGCATGCGGTGCAAAGGTTATAGCTTCGAAATGTGCGTCTTTACCGGAGGTTTTAGGTGAATATGCGATTTATATAGATGTATATAAATCTCCTGAAGAGAATGTCTTTGAGGTGGTTAAAAAGCTCAATGGGCAAAATCATGAGTTTGAAGTTGTTAAGCAATATGTTTCCAGATTTAGCTGGCAGGTATTGAGCAGAAAAATATTTGACTTTATATTTTCATAAGCTATTTGATGTTATATTTTTAGCAATTGTGGGGGTTGATAATATTGCAACAATTAACAGAAGAATTGTGGTACGAAGGTAAAATAAAAATCATATTTAGCTCGGCAGGTGTTATATTATATTTATTCTATATATTAACAGGCAATTTTTCAAGAATAATAAAGTTACCCTTTTTCCCTCGTACAATATCTTTGATAGAAGTTGGTATATTGGTTTTTATTGCAATATTTTGCTTTTATGAATTGATTCTTCTCAAAAAAAACATATATTTGTTCAAAAAAATGAACTTGAACCATTTGGACTCAATTGAAGTACTGCTAAGTTTAATGTTACTTTCTATTCTGGTCAATTACATAATTTACGGGTTCAACATATTACCGGTGCTTTATTATCTGAGATTTTTTTCTCTGGTTTATTTTGCATTCATGATTTATTTGTTTTTAAATTTCCAGAGAAATATTAATAGAATAGAAGGGTTCTATGTTAAGATTGGGTTTTTACTCTGTATAATTGGATGGATTATCTACTTTATTGAGCCGGACACAGAAAGATTAAATAAATTCTTTGAAAAAAAGGGAATTTATCTTAACCTTGATCCTCATAAGTTTAGGTTAATTGGCAATATTTTTGATCCAAATTTTTTTGGCAATATACTGGTTATGTTTATTGGCATTGCAATGATAAGTTTTCTCAGACAGAGTTTGCAGGACAGAAAAAGATTTATACAGAAAATCATTTTATTAATTTTTTTCAATATTACATTGTTAAAGACTATATCTCGAAGTTCAATTTTGGGTTTATTTCTGGTGGTACTTATCAATACTCTTCTGGTTGGGAGCTGGAGTTTTATTAAGAAAAAGATTGTGCTTTTTAAAAAGCTTATATTGGTAGATAGCGTTTTGCTATTTACAACGCTATTGGATAAAGATTTTTACAAAATCTTTGAACGAATAAAAAGTATTCCGGTAGATAATTCTGCTCAAGCACGAATGCAAAGCTGGAGTAATGCAAAAAATTTTATTTGCAGCAATCCGATTAAGTTATTGATAGGAGACGGCTTTGGCTTTTTGAATGTAAAATATGGTTTGCCGTTTATTGGCTTTGATTCTTCTTTTTTGAATTTAATTTTGTACTGTGGCTTAGCAGGGACCGCTTTTTTCTTGATATGGCTGTTTAAAAAGATATACAGTGTATACAAAAATGTAAGATATGATGAGTCAGATATTAGACTGCATTTTATAAATTTTTGCTCTTTACTTGTTACATACTTTGTAATAAGCTGGTTTAATAATCTTCTGTTTTACCAGTTTTGGCTGGTATTGTTTTTGCCGTATTATTATTTTGTAATAGATTACGGAAGAAAGGGATAGATATGAATATTGGTATAGATGCAAGACCCTTAAATAAAATTAAAACAGGAATAGGTTTTTATCTTTACAACTTACTGAAAGAATTGCCTGCAAAATGCAGCAACATAAACTTTTTCCTTTTCTCTGACAGAGAAGTATACTTGGATTTTGATTATCCAAATGTAATAACCATTATTGATAATAATTATAAAACTCTCAAAGGCACTTTATGGTATATGTGGAGAGTATATTATTTAATAAAGAAATATAAAATTGATATGTTCTGGGGTACCCAGAATGTTTTGCCGATTATAAGGAGCAAAAGTGTAAAAAAGGTTTTAACAGTTCATGATTTGGTATGTTATAAATACCCACAGACTATGGAAAAATTGAACTATTTTATTAACAGGATATTCATACCTTATTCAATTAAAAGTGCTGATAGTATTGTTGCTGTTTCTAATTCGACAAAAGAGGATATACTAAGATATTTTAATATTGAACCCGAAAAGATATGTGTTATTTATAATCCTGTGATTGTTTGTGATGTTGATGATATTGATGAGATTGAATACTTATCAAAATATGATCTTGAGAAAAATAAATACATTTTATACGTGGGTACTATTGAGCCGCGAAAAAATGTAGAGATTTTGCTTAAAATATGTGAAGAGATTTATGCTAAAACAGGCATGAAAACTGTCCTGGCAGGCAAAATGGGCTGGAAAAGTGGTAAGGTTATTCAAAGCATAAAAGAGCTTTCTAAAAAAGGCTGTCTAAAATATTTAGATTATATAAATGATGTGGAAAAAAACTTACTGATGAAAAACTGTTTTGTCTTTGTGTTCCCTTCTTTTTATGAAGGCTTTGGGTTGCCTGTTGTTGAAGCACTCAAAAACGGGGCGCTGGTACTTGTGTCAGATACATCATCTTTGAAAGAGCTGATAAACGTAGATGAACTTAAGTTTAATCCTTTGGATTGCACACAGCTTAAGAAAAAGATAATGAATTTGTATACCAATAGCAAGGAATATGCTGAATTAAAAAAAAGTTGCAATGAGTTAGCTTCAAAATTTGACAATGAGCAAGTAATAGAAAAATATATTGAATTATTTTATAGTTTGGGGGATGGTGCAAAGCTGTGAAAATATTGTTTGTCACTCCACCGTTGGCTTTTCAAAATTTGGGTGGTGGAGAAATACAGATGTTAAAAACAAAGAAGTATCTTGAAAAGTTATTCAAATTAGAGATAGAAATATTTGACGTTGTAAATACAAGACTTAATGATTATGACATAATTCATTTTTTTGGATCAGAATACATTCTCTTTCCTCTTGTGAGTGCTGCCAGAAGTTTAAAAAAGAAAGTAATAATATCGAGTATTTTCTTTGATAATAAACATTTTTTTACCTACAGGATAGCCGCATTTATTAGTAAAAGATTACCTTTTAGAACTTCTGTGCTGGATAGGTTAGAACTGCTAAAGCTTGCTGATTTTGTATTACCAAATTCTTATGCAGAAGCTGAATATTTGAGAAAAGCTTTTGGTGTTCTTCCAGAAAAAATTCATGTAATACCGAATGGAATAGATGTTGAAGAGATAAATAACTGTTTAAATGCAATAACACAGGAAGATGAAGAGGTTTTCAAAAAAGAATACAATATTGATGCTCTCTATTTTCTTTATGTTGCCCGATTTGATAGGAGAAAGAATCAATTGAATCTTATAAAAGCATTTAATAAATTAATAAAATTGGAAAACAATGTAAAACTTGTTTTAATAGGTTCGCCAAATCCCGACAGCACAGAGTATTATAATCAATGCAAAAAAGAGGCTTTAAAAAGCGGGGGAAGAATAATTTTTATACCGGCTTTAAAACATGATGATAAGAAACTATGGATTGCCTATAAATGTGCTTTTGCTCATATAATGCCAGGTTTATTTGAAACACCGGGTTTGGCTTCGCTGGAAGCTGCTTTTTGCGGCTGCAGACTTATCGTTACAACTGGCGGTGCCACACGAGAATATTTCAAAGATTATGCTTTATATATAAATCCAGATAATATTGATGATATTAAAGAAAAAATGTTGGTCATTTTAAAAGATAAGAAAACCAATGAATTGCAAAAAAAATTGGAGATGCTAAAACAGGAGATTTTAAGAGTGTATAACTGGGAGAGGATTGCTGAAAATACATACAAAATTTATGAAATGAGTGGAGGACTTCAATGAAAGTAGCGATAGTTCACGAGTGGCTAACTACTATGGGAGGTTCTGAAAAGGTAATATTAGAACTTAAAAAGCTCTTCCCTGATGCACCAATTTTTACACTTGTCTACAACCAAAAAAGGTTGGGCAAGTATTTTAATAACTACACCATAATTACCTCTAATTTACAAAAAAATCCTTTGGCTCAAATCAAGCATCAACTATTTTTCAAATACATGCCAAGGGCTTTTGAAAGTTTCGATTTGAGTGATTTTGATTTGGTGATAAGCTCTTCGTCTGCTTTTGCTAAGGGGGTTATAACTTCGCCAAGCTGTATACATATATGTTACTGTCACACACCGCCAAGGTATATTTGGGATTTGACACATGAGTATTTGAAAGACTATAACATCATAATAAAAAAATACTTGGAGAGGAACTTTCATTACCTTAGAATATGGGATACCGTTGCAGCAAACAGAGTTGACTATTTTGTTGCGAACTCAAATTATGTGGCAAACAGAATAAAGAAGTTTTATAAAAGAGATTGCAAGGTTATTTATCCACCAGTTGATACAGAATATTTCACACCTGCAAATGACGAAAATATAGAGGATTATTATCTTATTGTATCCAGGCTTGTCCCGTATAAAAAAATTGATTTAGCAGTTGAAGCTTTTAATAAGATATCTAAAAGATTGGTAATTGTAGGAGATGGACCGGAGTACAAAAAACTTAAATCAATTGCTAAGCCGAATATTGAATTTTTGGGTTATCAACCGGATGAAATTGTAAGAGATTTATATCGAAGATGTAAAGCTCTGATTTTTCCGGGCATAGAAGATTTCGGAATAGTTCCGGTCGAGGTGCAGGCGTGTGGAAGACCAGTGATTGCTTTAAAAAAAGGGGGAGCTCTGGAAACAATCGAGGATGGTAAAACGGGGGTGTTTTTTGAGCGACAGGATGCCGAAAGTTTGATAGAAGCTGTTTATAAATTTGAAAAAGATGTTGATAAATTCGACCGGAATTATATCAGAATTCATGCTGAAAAGTTTGGGGCTGAAAGATTTAGAAGTGAATTCAACGATTTTATAAGCAGAATTATAAATCAATAATTATTATAATAACATAGAATGGCATCTATGAAAATATACAAGCGAAAAGGATGATGGGAAATATGCATAATCTGTTGAGAGTTTATGCAAAGGTAGCAAAGACAATTGATGTTGCTGTGATTTTATTTTCATTTGCTTTGTCATGGTTTATAAAGTTCAGCAGTGGTTTATTTAATAAACCAGCGTCATTGGATTTACAGACATATTTATTGATTGTAGCTTTACATATACCTTTGTATTTGTTTTTCCTAAAAGTATTCGAGAAGGAAAGCAAGAGAGGTAATTTAGATTTATTTTCAGATATTACAAGGATATTACAATCAAACATATTTGCTCTGCTGATTGTAGTGATGATTTTCTACACTCTGAAACTTATTGATTTTTCAAGAATTTTTCTTTTCATTTTTCTTGTTTTAAACTTTCTTATGTCAGTACTTCAAAGGCTCATTTTAAGAAAAATCCTATTTTCGCCAAAATCAAAAATAATTTCAAAAGAGAAAGTACTTTTTGTCGGACAAAATGAAATTTCAAAAACATTAAGTCAGATTTTTGAAAAGAATAACTACCATATTATAGGGTTTGTAGTTAATGAAAGTGATCTGAAAAATGATGGAGTTATAGGAAAAATTGAAGACTTGGAATGTATTGTAAGCAATAACCATGTTGATGAAATAATAATAGTTCTTCCTCTTAATCAGGAAAGGGAAATAAATTATATAGTTGACATTTGTGAAAAGTATGGTATAAGAACATATTTGGTTCCAGATTACTTCAAATTTATACCATCAAAAGCAGAAATAGAAAAAATTGAAGGAATTCCTCTTATAAACATCCGATACTCTCCGCTTGATGAGTGGACAAACAGATTCATAAAAAGAAGCTTTGACATTGCTGTTTCTCTGATTGGTTTAATCCTCTGCCTGCCTTTATTTGTAATCATAGCTACTTTAATAAAACTGACATCAGAGGGTCCGGTATTCTTTACCCAGGAAAGGGTGGGCTATAACAGGCGCATTTTCAGGATGCACAAATTCCGTACAATGTATGTCCAGGACCCAAATGAGGAAAAGGTAAAATGGACAACAAAAGACGACCCGAGAAGAACTCCAATTGGCAGGATTTTAAGAAAGCTTTCTCTGGATGAGCTTCCACAGCTCTGGGATGTTCTTGTGGGCAATATGAGCTTGGTGGGGCCAAGGCCAGAAAGGCCGTACTTTGTGGAAAAGTTCAAAGAGGAAATTCCAAAGTACATGATAAAGCACCGTGTGCGTCCGGGGATTACCGGCTGGGCACAGATTCATGGGCTTCGAGGGGATACCTCGATTGAAGAGAGGATAAAATACGATATCTGGTACATAGAAAACTGGTCTTTCTGGCTTGATATAAAAATTATTCTGGCAACCATCTTTGGGGGCAAGTTTATGGAAAATGCATACTGAGCTGTTATAAAGTGTTGATTGAATTTTTGCAATTTAGTTTGGTACAATAGGAAAAGGGAAATTTTTTGGAGGTTTGTTCTATGTCAGAAAGAGAACTGTTAGAGAAAATTGCCTTAGGTATTGAGGAACTAAAAAGCGATGTAAAAGAGGTAAAAGAAGGGCTTGACAGAGTGGAAGAAAGGCTTGATAGGGTTGAAGAGAGACTTGACAGAGTAGAAGAAAGACTTGACAGAGTAGAAGAAAGACTTGACAGGGTAGAAGAAAGACTTGACAGGTTTGAAGAGAGGCTTGACAGACTTGAAGAGAGGTTTGATAGGCTTGAGGTGAGAGTTGGCGAGCTTGAGAGGGCAGTTTCTGTTCTTGAGCAAAGGGTTGATGCTCTGGAGAAAGAGGTTTCAACTCTTAAAAATGACATCAGGAATATGCAGACAGAAATGCAAAGTCTAAAGCAGGCAATATTAGAAAATACAGGCTGTATAGATACACTGTACAATGCATTTGGTGGAGTTATGCAATTTAAAACAGATGTAGAGCATTTTAGGGCAGATATGAATAAATTTAAAGAAGAAGCTTCAACCAAGTTAGAAAACCTTGTTGAGGTTACCAATAAAATAAAAGAGGAATACGGCAGACATGATATTGATCTTAGGATTATGAAAGAAAAAATAGGGATTTTGATATAAGCTACATAAATAGTCCATTTTTGCTTTGCATAAAAAAAGGGGCAATGAAATGGTAGAATTGTTTTAAAAGCCCCTTTTTATTATTTTTGTAATTTATTATAATACTCTTCAAAATACCCATAAGTCTCATCATCGAACAGGCAAAATACAACCTTTTCAATGCCTGTCTGAATGTTTTCTAAAAATTCAATTGCTGTGTCAATCAAAATCCTAGCACACCTGTCTTTTGGAAATCCAAAGATTCCGCTTGATACAGCAGGGAAGGCAATGCTTTTTAAATTGTAAAGGTGAGCAAGATACAGGCTATTATAGATTGCTCTGTATAGCTTTTCATCCTCATCTCCTTCGCCATAAACCGGACCGACAGTGTGAATTACAAACTTGCAGGGAAGATTGTATGCGTTTGTAATAACAGCATGTCCGGTTGGCAATATCCCAATCTTTTTTATAATCTCATCAGACTCTCTTTGTATTTCAACCCCGCCAGCTTTTACAATGGCAAGAGCAACCCCGCCACCGTGACGCAGGTGGCTATTTGCCGCATTTACAATTGCGTCAACCTGCTCTTTTGTAATATCCCCTTTTTTAATGACAATTTTTTTAAGCGCCGATCTCAAAAAATTGTTCATTTTTAATAGATCTCTCCCTTTTAACATTCTTAATTTAATTTTACCAGAGAAAGCATATAAGTCACAATTTTATTTCACATAAACAATTCAAGCAGAAAAACAGAGATAAAAGAAGAAAATTTAAGAAAACAAAAAAATCTTATCAAAAAAGTCGCGATTTTTGAAAAAAAAAAAAAAAAAAAAAATGACATGCTCAAAAGTATAATGGTATATATATACATGTAAATTGACTTCTAAAATTGGTTTGTTTTTAAATTAAAACAAATAAAAACTTAAGAATTATGTAAATAACCATTTAAGAAAAAATCAGAATTGAGAGGGGGGCAACAACCCTCGGTTAACAAACTATTAGCGCTAATAGGGAGCAGAGGGGTTGCAATAAAAAACAAAAATGATTTCCCAGTTAAAACAGGTAACTCTGGGTGAGACGGTTGTCAGTAATGCTTATAATATAAGTGACTATAAATATCTTTGGGACAAGCCTAAGGTTGTAAAAACAAGGACAGTTTCTTTTCAAGATCCATGGAGGCTTATTTATTCTTACAAAAATGATACACCTTATACAAAAACAATAGAGGTAACTCAGCAATTCCAAGCTACAAATACGTATTCGGTAGGTGGTGGCGTAAAGAAAGATTTTGTTGAAGCGAGCTTAGGAGTTAGCTTTACAAATACCGTAATAAGAATATACAAAAGTAATGAAAAAGTACCTGCCTACAAAACATTTTACCTTGAGGCTGCAGGTGTGGGGGTAAATATTTACTTTGATGTATATGTTCCACACCCGTTTGACTCTGGTTATGACATCTACCCTGGCTGGGTGAAAAACTATACAGGGATTGCATTTTGGGCACATTTTTAACATTCTTCTTTAAATAAAATGTTGATTTTTACGGGCTGCTGCCAAAACTAAAACAGGCAGCCCCTGTTTTTATTGACACTGATAAATATATTCTGGGAGAGGAGAAGTATTGAATGATAAAGACATTTTTAAAACAGAGATTAACACTCTTCATATTTTCAATAGTGCTTTTAATTAACGCGGGTATATCTTGCATAAAAGGGATGTCTTTGGAGAAAGTTGATTTTTTCTATCTGGATAAAAATACACCATATATATTGAGAACAATAGCCAATATTGGGGGAGATAAAGACTATATAGCAAGTTCAAGTAATATATCAATATATGAAGGAGCACATGAAGTTTTAAAACCAAGGTATGAATATCCATCAATAGAAGTTGGCGTTTTGGCAACTGATGAGATTATAAAAAAACTAAAATTTACAGACTTAGAAGGTGCAAATAATTGCAAAGTCAGAATAAACAATGCAAAAATCGAATCTAAAACTCCACTTTTAATAGGTGGTTTTAATTATTACCAATTTGAACTTTATTTATCGGTGGATAAGCTGCCAAAAGGAATTTATTTATTTGACAGGATTAAATACACATTTAATGGGAAAACATATGCAAAGGAAATTTTATGTTATATGGAAGTTTTAAAAGAAAAAAACAACTATGATTTTTTGGGGGTTGGAGGCTATTCACAGCAAAAATATGGGAATAATAGAAGCATAGAGGATATATTGGCAGGCAACGAAAATGGATACATAGGTGATGAATGGGAGTTTGTATATGAAAATATGTCAAGAAAGAATTTGAGAGTTATGAAAATAGATGTGCCACGGCAGATATATCCATTGGTCAAATGTTGGACAGAGCCCGATATACCTTCAGATGGTTATTTACTAAAGCCAGGGGATAAAATTCAATTTAGGGTTTTCATACCCAAGGATTATTCTGAATCATATCATATTATAATGTTATCACCCAGAATACTCTATAAAGAAGAGGGCAAAAAGGGTATTAAAGTAATATATCAGTCAACGCGTACCGGTTCAGACTTATACAGGGCAATTGAAAGGAGTGCTGAAAATCTGCGCAACAAAATTGCCAGATAAAAACTATTAAAAATTATAACATAATATGAAATTTTAAAATAAATCTGAAAGGGGATAAATTATGTCAGAAAACAAGATGGGGATTAAAAATAGCATCATAAAAATTATAAAAAATGTTTTAATAGGAATTATAGTTGGTTTTCTTATTTTGGAATTTTGGGAAATTTACAAAAACAATATAGATAAATTTCATGAAAAAATTCTCAGAATGCCATCAGAAAATTTTACAGTGGATTTAACCACAAATTTTAAAATTGTTATGGGAAGCTTGCTGGATTATGTTTCTCATTTTATATGGTCTTTTGTTATTTTAAGTTTAACTGTATTCTTATTTAAAGGCAAAGAAACATTAAAGGAATATTTCAAAAATTTGGTTAAGATTTACAGTTCCAAGCTTTTCTTTTTTCTTTTTTTGGAAGGGATACTCATAATGCTGCTTTTGAGCTACACAGTTGTAATGTTCCCTGTGAAGAGTGCTATAAAAGTGGAATTTGGAAAGTTTCAGCGTTATTATTTTTGGAGCAAAGTGACGGGTTATATAAATATATTTTATTTAATACAATACTTTATTGTTGCTATAATGGAAGAAACAATATTCAGAGGGGTAATTTACAGAGGTCTTTCAAAAGCAACAACAAAGATATGGTCTGCAGTTGTAACATCTTTAACATTTTCAGCCTATCACGTGTATCCTTCGAATCCACCGCTTTTTATAATAAGAAACATTGTAATTTCGCTTATTCTTATCTACATGCTGGAGAAAACCGGAACAATATGGTGGTCGGTTGGTATGCATTTTGGATTGAATGTTTTCTTGTTTGATAGGATTTCACAAGTTGAGGGGCAGACACAGCTGGCAATTGGAATTATAATAGTATTTTCAGCTTACATGATTTTAGATTATTTAATTCAATGGTATTTCAGCAAAAAAGAGCAAAATGGTAATTTACTAGAAAGTCAATTAAAAGATAAGAGAGAAAGAGTAGAAGAAGAAATGACTGTTGAATGCCTGAGCTAACATTTATAAATATAACTATGCGAAAGTACTGGGTTTGCGCAATAAATAATGCCATGAAAGTAGTTGACGCAGAAAGCTTGTAGTTTTATAATATTTACTAAGTATGGTTATTATAGATAGAATTGATGAAATTGTATGTCTGAAGGAAGGTGGAGTATGTTGAGTTCAAAGAAAACTTTTAGAATTTTCTCATGGGTGGTAATTCTATCTTTTTTAATTGGCTTTGTTAATCCGGCTGTTTTTGCAAAAAGCTTTAAAGACACTTCAAATCACTGGGCAAAAGGTGTAATTGACAGGTGGGCAAATACATACAATGTGGCAAATGGTTATCTTGATGGGACTTTTAAGCCATCAGGTATGATTACAAGAGCTGAATTTGCTCAGCTTGTGAGCAAAGTTACAGGTGATGCTTTGGTCAAACCTGAAATCAATTTTAAAGACGTGAAAGAGAACGATTGGTTTTACTCTGCTGTCAGAAACCTTGCCGATTATATAAACGGGTATCCTGATGGGACATTTAAACCTAAAAATAATATCACCAGAGAAGAAGCAGCATGTCTTCTGGCAAAAGTGTTTGGTATTGACAAATTACAGAGCAATATTCTTTCAAAATTCTCTGATTATAACCAAGTTTCCTCATGGGCAAAAGAATATTTAACAGCAATGGTTGAAAACGGGTATATGCAGGGCTATGCTGACAATTCATTAAAGCCCAAGAACTACATTACAAGAGCTGTAGCATTGACCATTCTGGATAACATTGTTGGGCTTTTGCTGTTTAAAAAAGGTGTTTATGTGGGAAGAGAAGTCAGAGGCAATTTGGTCATAAATTCGCCGGGTGTCAGTGTATCAGGGTTTAGTATAGATAAAAACTGCTTGATAACAGAGGGTGTAAAAGATGGTGATGTTACAATTGCCGGCACACAGGTAAATGGCAGCATCATTGTTCGTGGTGGAGGCGAGCACAGTGTTGTTTTGAAAGATGTAAAGGCTTCTTCGATTGTAGTTGTAAACAAACAGGCAACCACAAGAATAGAGATCAGCGGAAATTCTAAAATAGAAAGGATTGTGGTGGAAAAACCAGCCAGTATACTTGTTGCAGAAAAAGCCAGTGTAAATACAGTGAATATCAGGGCTGACAGAACCGTTTTGCAGGCAGAAGGCAAGATAGAAAAGGTAGAAGTAAATGCCAAAGATGTTGTTGTAAATAACAAGGAAGTTAAAGAAGGCTCTGAAATTGCAGTTGGTAATGACAGTGAAAGTAATGGAAATACTCAGTCTACAAATAATAATACTTCACAGCAATTAACACAGAAAGATACAGCATCACAAGCATCTGCTACATCCAATGGTTCGGGTGCACAAACAAATACAGGTACATCAAGCGGCACAGCAAACAGCAATGTTTCTTCAGGCTTTTCAACAGGTGGCTATACAGGTGGTGGAAGTACAAGTTCAGGAGGTTCTTCGGGTTCGGGGGCAGGTGTTCAATATGGACCTGTGAGCGTAGTGCTGGTTGATAAGGAAACCATTCCTGTTGGGCAAAGTACTCAGATAACAGTTACAGTAAAAGACGCTGCAGGGAATTTCATACCCAACAAACGTGTAATGGTTGAAGGACAAACTGCCTATACCAATGCGCTTGGCGCAGCAACATTTACTTTGTCAGTTCAGGATAGCAAGGAAATAGTTATAAACGTGGATGGGAAGGAATATTATGGGCTTTTGTATGCGATTAAACCAACCGAAGGGGTACTTACCTTTAAATTAAAATCAACAAACGGTAGTTTTTTAAGTGGTTTTAATGTCAAACTGGTAAATCAGGAAAAACAGTTTTCAGAATCTAAATCAGTAGCGTCAGATCAGGTTTCATTTATTGTACCTGCAGTAGGTGGATATAAAGCTCTGATATGGTCATATGACAATCAAAATGGGTTGATATACACCATCTTGGATAATCTCTCGGTTGGAAATGGTGTTGTAAGGCTTGTTGCGGATACTTCACTGCCACAGTATATACAGGCAACATTGAATTTTAGCTTGAATTCACAGCCGCTTTCAAACTATGAGTTTGCTATTGCCAACAGTTTGAACATGGATACCTTTGCAATTGATGATGTAAAAATAAATATCTTGTCCAATCAGATCAGAATTACAGCAGATGCGGGTAGCTATTCATTCAAGGTAGCAACAGATACACAGGACGGGAAACTGTATTTTATGAGAAATTTAACTCTTCAGCAATCAGGGCAGAGTTTTTCATTTAACTTTAGCTCTTCTAAAAAAGTAAAATTTAATTTTGCAGGGATAGACAGCGTACAAAAGAGTGTATACGCAAAGTTAAATGGTAACTGGATTGAACTCTCAAGTGAAAATGAAGTATACCTGCAAAGAGGAGTTTATAACCTTGAAGAAGTCTTAATAAAGGCATATGATAGTGATAATAAGGAAATTGATTATTCATATAAAATACCAGCAGCAAATAGCCCCATTGTGATAGATGCAACAGGTGGGAATGAAGAGTATGAGGCAAATGTAGATCTTTCAATAGATGATGTTTCAAGCAGTGTGTATGCTGTCAATGTGCAAGGATCTGAAATCTCTTCAATAAAGGCAGGTTCACTTATTGTTCTGAATGCATTGCTCAGGACAAAAAGCGGTTTTAATTTGTCTGTATCAAAGCCAGATGAAATGAAAAAAGATAGCAAGCAGCTTTTCGGAGCAAGCAATGTATCTGCAACCATACTGACAGATGGGGATAATTGCACAGCAATAGAAACTCTGTTCATGTGGATAGATGATGACAATATCTCCAGTACAATTGCTTATTTGCCACGAGAGCTTCGGGATGGCAGTGTTAGTCTAAAGTATACAATTGATATGGGTCCGCTTTATGCAAATTCTTTAACAGGCAATATCGCACTTTCTATAGACAGTCAAAATGGTGATGATAAGGGTTATGTGTATGCTCAGAATACTATTTCGGATGCGGTATACTTTGTATGTGACAGCATAGATACCCGGGCAAGTGACTTTGTGGCATTTAGTCTTCCGGCAAATGTAGATTGTGACCTGAATGAGCTTGGAGATGAAGTAGCCTTTGAACTTATGACACAAAGACCACTTGCATTTGAATATGGATATTATGACATGTTTGGACTTAGCTTTAACCTCAAAAACCAAAACCTCTTTATAATACTTCCTGTTTACATTTACAGCAAAGAAGAAGGTTTTGCAAGAAGACAGGCTGTTGAGCAAAAGGCTTGGCAGGTAGTCTCAACAGTAATAGATCAGACTTACAATGACTATGACAAAGTTTTGGCTTTGCATGACTGGCTTGCTTTGCACACCCGGTATGATTTAGAAGGGTATCTTAACAACGATGTACCGTATGAGTCTCATACAGCTTATGGGGCACTGATTAATGGTGTGGCAGTTTGCAACGGTTATGCAACAGGAATGCTTGCACTGCTTGAAGATGCCGATGTTGAAACTATTGAGATTTATGGCATGGCAGGCATTGGCAGTTCAAAAGAGTATCATGCATGGAATATGGTATACCTGGAAGACAACTGGTATCACCTGGATGTGACATGGGATGATGATGATTATTACAATACAGTTGAGCATTATTATTTCAATGTGCCTGATACAGAAATTGAATTTGACCATTATTGGGACAGGAGCCTTTATCCTGCTGCTACTGCCACAGATTACAGCTATGGTAACTACTACAGGGTTGAAGTTGTGCCAAAGCAGGTTTATTACAATGAGGACAACACTGTAACACTAACTGTTAAAAACTATAAAGGTGAACTTCAGAGCGGGAAGCTTGTTACCATAACAAAATCAAATGCAGCAGGGGATGAAGAAGTTGTATTCACAGGGTATACTTCTTCGGATGGCACTGTAGCATTTAATGTTAAACCTGTCGATATGAGCTCATACCGTATATACTTAACCTCTTGTATGGAAAACAAAGGCTATATTGGTGTTGTTGAAAAACCAAAACCGGTGACATTGGGTTTGAATATTGACGATCAACCAATTGATAATTTTTACATCTCAGACGGGTTGAACTTTTTGAAAGTGGCTGGTGGTGTTCGCCAGGTTGAGCTTAGCAGATGGCATGAGAACAACCTTATCTTCTGGGGAGAAGGCTTTGTTCTGAAAAAGAGCCTTGCATTTGATAGTTATGACCCCGAAACACTCACAGTTTATAACGACACATACGATTCTCACGTGCTTTTGAGTGTTTATAATTCCACATATGCAGCTGCAGATGCTGATGTTTATGTCATAGACAAGAATACTTACAAAGAGCTTTTTGTTGGTAGAACTGATTCAAATGGCGAACTGCCACTTGTTCTCACAAATGGAAACTATATTTTAAAGATTGCTTATTATAATCCGGATTATGATAATTATGACTATTATTATTCAACCCTGAAAGTAGAACAGGATACACAAATACAACTTGATCTTTCGCAATTCAGTGAAGTTCAATATATTCCTGGATTTACCGAAGGCGGCATTGGTATGGGGGACAAGCTACTGCTTGGTTTTGACTTTGACTATGACGGATACTTTGCTGTATCTTCAATTGGAAAGTCAAGAAGAGCTTACTTTGCGCCCGGTGATTATGGATGGGTATGGGTTGTGGCACACAATCCATATTATGATGAATATGACCTTGGTTTTTCAATGGAATATAAACCTTTACAAAAACTTATTATTCCCGAAGATAAAAACCAGTATACTGTAGACTTAAGGGTTGACAGAAGCAACATTGTTTTAAATGCTAAGCGCCGTCCAGAGGGAAGCTGGGATTCTGTACCTACCACACTTGATGCTGTATATGAAAAGGACGATCTTTTGATTGATATTTATATTCCTACTAAGAGCGAGAATTACATTGTAGGCGGACAAATTGTGCCACAGGAGTATATTGAAGATAACGGCGATATGTATATCATTTGGGTATCAACACCTGGTATATATCCAATCAGAACCTTTACTATTTCAAATAATACACAAAATGAGCTATTTACAGGACACATTGGTTTTGTTAATACTACCAATAGCTGGAGAATAGTTGTGCTGGATGTTGAGGGAAGCCAGAATTCAATCTTTAGAATCTACCTGCCATTTGTGCCGTATGACTTTGATGTTACAATTGACAGGGAGATTGTAATTTACCCGGTCTCAACGGGTTTGGGCGGTACAAGAAGAGAGATATATATTCAAAAGGTCAAGATTTTTAATCAGGTAATAAAAACACAGCGCTTCAAAGAGATAAAAAAGTAATGAAAAAGGGGTTATCCTGTTAACAGAGAGGGGATAGCCCCTTTATACTTTTGTTTTTCAAACAAAATAACCCCATTGATAAGCAGGGGCAAATAAATTAAAATATTAAAGTTAACATTTTAAAATGAAGATAAAACTGAACCGAATAAATTACCATAGATAACCGGAGGTTACTTTAAAGATGGAAAAGCAGGTAAAATACATCTTTGTCACAGGCGGGGTAGTGTCCGGGCTTGGCAAAGGCATAACAGCAGCATCAATAGGAAGGCTTTTGAAAGCACGTGGTTTGAAAGTCACAATGCAAAAGTTTGACCCGTATATAAACGTTGACCCCGGGACCATGAGCCCCTATCAGCACGGAGAGGTGTTTGTTACAGACGATGGTGCTGAGACCGATCTTGACCTTGGTCACTATGAGAGGTTTATTGATGAAAACCTTACAAAAAACAGCAATGTCACAACAGGAAAGATTTACTGGTCGGTAATTCAAAGAGAACGCCGGGGCGATTTTTTGGGCGGGACTGTTCAGGTAATACCACATATTACAAATGAGATAAAAGAGAGAATCTACAGGCTTGGCAAGAGCAACTCAACAGATGTTGTGATAACAGAGATTGGCGGAACAGTTGGGGACATCGAAAGCCTTCCGTTTCTGGAGGCGATAAGGCAGGTTGCAACTGACATTGGCAAGGAAAATGTTCTGTATGTTCATGTGACACTTGTTCCATATCTTTCAAAGTCAGGTGAGCTCAAAACAAAGCCGACACAGCACTCTGTAAAAGAGCTCAGGTCAATTGGTATTCAGCCGGATATAATTGTCTGCAGAACCGAAAAGCCGCTTTCGCCTGATCTCAAGGCGAAGATTGCCCTGTTTTGCAATCTCAAGCCCGAGTATGTAATTCAGAATTTAGACGCAGAAAGCCTTTATGAAGTGCCACTTATGCTGGAGCAGGAGGGGCTTGGTGAGATTATCTGCGAAAAGCTGGGTTTTGCATGCACAAAACCCGACCTTTCTGACTGGATAGAGATAGTAAACAAAGAAAAGAACCTCAAAAATACTGTCAGCATTGCCCTTGTTGGCAAGTATGTTGAGCTTCACGATGCATATCTGTCTGTTGCAGAAGCGCTCAAGCATGCAGGGATTGCAAATGATGCATATGTGAACATTTTGTGGATAAACGCTGAGCATGTAACCGATAAGAGCGCTCATGAGTTTTTGAAAGATGCAGATGGCATACTTGTCCCCGGCGGCTTTGGTGATAGGGGAATTGAAGGCAAGATTGCAGCTATTAAGTATGCCCGTGAGAACAGAATCCCATTTTTTGGAATATGCCTGGGAATGCAGTGTGCGGTGATAGAGTTTGCAAGAAATGTGTTGAACCTGAAAGGTGCAAACTCAACAGAGTTTGACGAGACTACTCCATATCCTGTGATTGACATCATGCCAGAGCAGAAAGACATCTTTACAAAAGGCGGCACAATGCGCCTTGGACTTTATCCGTGCAAGCTTGAAGAAGGGACGCTTGCGCACAGGATTTACAACGATGAGCTTGTATATGAGCGCCACAGACACAGATATGAGTTCAACAACGAGTTCAGGGAAAGATTCAGGCAGGCTGGAATGGTGTTTTCGGGAATTTCGCCTGACAGAAGGCTTGTTGAGATAATAGAGCTAAAAGACCATCCATGGTTTGTGGGCGTGCAGTTTCATCCGGAGTTCAAGTCACGTCCGCAAAGACCTCATCCAATCTTTACAGATTTTATAAGAGCATCTCTGGAAAATAAAAAGAAAAAAGAGGGAACTCTTTCTTAAAAAGTCGATAAAAAAGAGTTCCCTTTCTTTTTGTATAAGTCCATCGACAAAACTATCTTCTGCGACGCGGGGTATATGTAAGGTCAAGCTTTCGTGATGATAGTTTTTTTGACTGCGACAGCTCTGAAACAAGATACAGAACAACAATATGGATAAGAAAAATGGAGAGATTGAGCCCAACATGCACATATATATAAACCGGTCTTTGCAGAACCGTCTTCGGGAAAGCCTCTCTTGCATATTCTACAAATCCCATAAAATGGATGGAAAAAATCTGAAGAAGCAGGTTGTAGAAAGCTGAATATTTTATGTTGAACATAAAAAAGATTGCAAGAAGGCACGAAATCAAAAAGCCGGGCAGAAGCAGCAATGTGGATGTTATGTAAAACCTCAGCAAAGTGCTAATCAGAAATACTGCAAGTGTGCATACAATCGACCATACAAAAAGAAGCAATTTGTCGGATGAAAACAGGTTCACGCCAGCAAAGAAGAAAAGATATATAACAAGCCATAAAAAAATTTCAAGGGCTAAGTTTCTGTTTTCCATAGCATTTTTGCTCTTAAAAAATGTATTTTTAAGAGCTTTTACCCTCCTTTTTTGCACTTTTGTTTTTCTGCAACCTAAAACAATTATACAATAAAAAGTGCAGTTGGTGTATAATTAAATTATCACAGAGCAAAGCAAAAACAAAGGGGGAAGCTTTTGAAAGATGCCAAAAGCACATATTCTGGTTGTTGATGATGAAAAACCCATTGTTGATATAATAAAGTTTAACTTAGAGAAGGAAGGGTATAGGGTTACAACCTCATATGATGGAGAGGATGCACTGAACAGGATAAAAAATGAAAACTTTGACATGGTTTTGCTTGATGTGATGCTACCAAGATTAGATGGCTTTACTGTTTGCAAAAAGGTAAGAGAGTTTTCAGATGTGCCAATTATTATGATAACAGCCAAGGCAGAAGAGGTGGACAAGGTTTTGGGTTTGGAGCTTGGCGCTGATGATTACATTACAAAACCATTTGGCATAAGAGAGCTGATTGCAAGAATCAGAGCAAATCTGAGAAGAACATCCCAGCAATCAAACAGTGATACACGGTTGCTTAAAGCCGGCAGCCTTGTTCTTAACCCTGAGACATTTGAGGTTAAAAAAAGCGGTGAGGTTATTAATCTTACTGTCAGGGAATACGAGCTTTTGAAGTTTTTGATGTCTCAAAAAGGGCAGGTTTTTTCAAGAGAAGAGCTTCTGGAAAAGGTGTGGGACTATGAATACTATGGAGATGTGAGAACGGTTGATGTGACTGTCCGAAGGCTTCGCGAGAAGATAGAAGACAATCCATCCGAGCCTGTTTTTATTCTTACCAAAAGAGGAATAGGATACTATTTCAATCCGAATATCTGAGAGAAAAATTTTGTAAACAAGAGGAGTTTCTAAATTAAAAAAGGTTAAAGGGGAATATTGTAGAAGATGACAAAAAGCATAGAAAGCAGGCTTATCATTGTTTTTGGGCTTTTGATATTGATGGTGATGTTTGTATCAAGCTTTTTCATAATAGACAGAGTGAAAAACTATTTTTACCAGGATGTGCAAAAGAAGATAGATTTTATGGTAAGCTCTTCTTTGCTTCAGCTTTTGCAGGACAGAAATTTGAAAAAGGAAGATCTTCAGGATATAATTGACCAGACAATGAAAGAAAGCCAGTATGGTTTTATGATAAATAAGCTGATTGTCACAGACTCACAGGGCAGGGTAATTGCTTCATTCCCGAGGTTAAATAGCAGCTTTTTCCCATCCGACGAGATTTTGAATAGCCTGTCGGGTTACAGGGTTGTAAAACAGGATGGTGAAAAGCAGGTTTTGATTTTTTCATACCCTATAAGAGATGGGAAGGCAGTCTCAAGAGCACTTTATCTGGAAGTTTCAACCCAGAATGTCCTTGGCACGGTAAAGGACATCAAAGACATCCTCCTTATGGCGTATCTTATATCAATAGCATTTTCGCTTTTGATAGGTCTTCTTTTTGCAAAGACCCTTTCAAATCCGCTCAGGAGACTTACTGAGAAGGCGCTGAAGATGGCAGAGGGTGACCTTGATGTTGCCATAGATATAGCTTCCAAAGATGAGATAGGCAAGCTTGCCGATGCGTTTGCCAGGATGGCAAAGAATATCAAAATGTATATATCAGAGCTTGAATTTGAGAAGCAAAAGCTTGAGAGAATCCTTCAGAACATGTCAGATGGTGTTGTTGCGATAAATTCAAAGAAAGAAATAATCCATATAAATGAAAGTGCAAGAAAATTTTTAAACGGGGATATACAGGATTTTGTAGAAAGAATGCTTAAAGAGAACAGAGAAGATGAAAATGGAGTGTCAATCTACGAAAAAGAGGATTATACCTTGGAGGTCAGCAAAGCGATATTTATAGATTCATACTCTGCGCAGGGGTATATTTTCATAATCCATGACATAACACAGCAGGCAAGGCTTGATAGCATGAGAAAACAGTTTGTTGCAAACGTCTCACATGAGCTCAGGACTCCAATTACAACTATAAAGACATATTCCGAAACACTTCTTGATGTTCATGATGAGGAGACAAAAAGGCAATTTTTGAGTGTTATTATAAAAGAATGTGACAGAATGACAAGGCTTGTAAGTGACCTTTTATACCTATCAAGACTTGACAGTGGTGAGAATATTTTGAATACAGAAGAGGTGAGTCTTAGCGAGCTTGTAAGGTTTGTATGTGAAAAGCTAAAAATTCATGCAGAGAGGAAAAACCAGACTTTAAGCTGCAGTATTTTGCAGGATGTAGTTGCAATGGTTGACAGGGACAAGATGGAGCAGGTTCTTATAAACCTTATTGGCAATGCCATTACCTACGTTCAGGAAGGTGGGAGGATAGAAGTTATTTTGCAAAAAGAAGAGGATAGCACAAAGATAATTGTAAAGGACAACGGACCGGGCATTCCACAGGAGGATCTGCCACGGATATTCGAAAGATTTTACAGGGTTGACAAAGCACGCTCGCGGGAGCTTGGAGGGTCCGGGCTGGGGCTTTCAATTGCCGATGAGATTGTAAGGGCTCATGGCGGCAGGATACTGGTTGAAAGCAAGGTGGGATCTGGCACCACATTTACAGTTGTGCTTCCAGTGCAAAAAGACAGAAAACTTTTGTAATATGCTCTTAATTGCTTTGTAACACGTTTGTAATAATTTGATTGTATAATGATAAGTAGGTGAAATATATTTTTTGCTGGTGATAAAAGATGAAACGGATACTGATGGTTTTGCTGACCGCGGTTTTTATTGTAGGGAGCTTTTTTACTGTTTTTGCAGAGGAAAAGAGTCTTCAGAAGGCAAAATATATAGATTCTATTGAAATAGATGGTGGGAAGGTAAGCTCTACCACAAAGACACTTATGGAGATTACAGATTATGATCAAAACTTAAGCACATCTGCCTTTGTGCTATCAGGCAAAAGCACAGAGGGCACAGAAATTGCCATCTACGCAAAGAAAAGTAAAAAAGAAGCTTTTGGTAAGGATAATCTGGTTGATAAAATAACAGTGGGCAGGTCGGGCTATTTTGCAAAGAAGATAGATGTCTCTGATGGCAATACCTTTATTCTGGTGGTTGCAGTCAAAGACAAAGATACACAGCTTGCACTGCTTAAAGTTTACTATGAAAAGAAAGAAAGCTTTTTGACAAAAGTAGAAAAGGCTATTTCCAATCTGATAAACTCAATTACAAAATAAAAGAGGGTAGGCTCGATGGAGAAAAACAAAAAAGAAGCTGTAAAGAGCATAGTGCTGGGTATACTTGTTATACTCAGCATTTATTTGTATTATAAGGTGTATTTTAATTATGACCTGAAAGATTTTGCAATTGCGCTAAATGGTAGCTATAGCAGGCTCTCTGAGGATGACTTGATAGCAAAAGCCCATATAGTCCTTGCAACTCCAGAGAATATGTACCTGAATATTTCTAAGAATGTGGTTATTGGCATTTTGAGTACGCAGAAAGAATACTTTGATGTGCTCTCAAAGTTTGTGAAAAAGATAAAAGAGGTTGTTGTGAAAAAGAATTACAGTCTGAAGTTCATGAAGGTAAAGATTGATTATTTTAAGTCAAACAGGGGTTTGATTTTTGACTATGGCTACTTTATTGATTTTAACACATTTGTATATGAACTTACAAAAAGAAATGTTCTGCCATCAAGAAAAGATTTCAGGTTTGATAGAGTTTTCATAAAAGAGAATGGTTCAGATACAGAAGTTTACTTTTTCAGCTCCATAGCAGAAGAGGCGGCAGTAATGAGCTTTGGAGGAGATGCATTTTCTCAGCTTGAGGACAGGATTGAGCAAAAGCCATCTTTTGTGTTTTCATGGTCAGATGGGCTTGGTTTTACAGATCTTGTGAGCAAAGATGCTCTTATTCCTGTTGAATTTTCAAATGTGCAATTTTCTGAAATCAGGATAAAGGAAAGTGATTACAAAAAAGACCTGATAATCAGGCGGCTTTTCCCTGATACAATACTTACCAAAAAAAATGTTTTCAAAAATGGAGAAATTGTGATAACAGATGAGAGGCGCGAGTTTGTGATAAAGCCCGATGGTGGTTATATTTTTAGGTTTACAAAAGACATTTTTTGTGACAGAATAGAATCAATCACAGAAGCATTGATAGGTTATATGAAAAATTTTTACACAAACGAGGACATAAGAATATGCAAAATTGAAAATACCAGAGATGCAACAAGAATTTACCTTATAAGCAGATCTGGTGGTATTGACATATTACCACAGGATGGCAACTGGTGTGTGTATATAGAAATCTCGGGCGGAAAGCTTAAAAAAGTGGAGGGGCACATCTTTGATGTGGTAGCTGTCAGGACATCCAGAATAAAGGTTGACGGGATGAGCGCAATTGATACCATAAAGGAGAGAAAAGGCGACATCTTTATAAAAGATTTGAGCCTTAGATACATCGCAGGTGAAAAGCCTTCCTATCCTTACTGGGAAATCAGCACAGACAGTGGCACGGTGTATGTGGAAACAATTAAATAAAAAAGGAGTTTTGTTTTGAAGATGAACTGGTCAAGGGTCAAGACGATAGCAATCAGCGTGTTTTCTATTGTGGTTTTGTTTTTGACAGTAAAGTATTTGAACCTGCTTCCAAGAGAAGAGTTTCTGACAGACAGGCAAATCAAGACAGCGCAAAATATACTTTCTCAAAACTCAATAGAGCTTTCCTGCACAATTGATAGAAAGATTTACTATGTTTCCAAACTCAATGTAAAAACAGAATTTGCATATGACAGTATTTTAAACAAGCTTTTTGGCAAAAGAGTGGACAGATATCAAAATGAATTTGAAAACAGCATCTATCATTTGAAGATAGTGAACCAGACACTTTTTTTGGAGTCAAAGTTCAAGCAGGACCCATTTGAACTTTTTGATTTGAACAGAAACGACTATATGAAAGACTACGATGGCAGTTATGTTCAGGTATATAAAAATTATCCGATATTTGACAGCAGATTAAAAGTGCAAAATCAGGGTGACAGAGTTCTTTATATCTTCACAAGGGTCATTCCGCAGGGGTTTGAATTGAAGAAAAACAGGGCAATTTCAGCAACAGAGGCTATATTCAACCTGCTAAACCAGCAGAAAAATATAAGAGAGATACAGAATATAAGGTTTGGTTTTTACCTCAAAGACTTCAATGTCATCCAGGGTCAGGCAGTGCCTGTCTGGCGAATTGTTGCAGACGGTGAGGTTTACTATATAAATGCCTTTACAGGGATGCTGGAGTGAAAAATGATAAGAAAAAATGGCTATCTGGCAGGGGATTTTGGGAGAAATTAATAATCCCCTGCTTATTTTTTTTCAAAACACCTTAAATTTAGATACCACTTCTTAAAAAACCCATCTTTTTTATAGACTTTGCCCCATTTTATAATAAAAACAGAAAAAGAAATTGTAGCTTATGTAATATAAAAATATAACCTGACAAAGAAGGAAGGCGATTGTTTATGGAATCAGCTATTTCAAATGGCAGGCACAGTGGCCGTCAGAAGAGTTTTATGAAATTTAAAAAAAGTTTTAGAAAATTTTTGCACAGGTTAAATGAACAAAAATACCTTCAGGCAATGGCAATACCCGGTGTAATTTGGATGATTATTTTTTGCTACATACCAATGTATGGAATAATAATAGCATTTAAGGAATACGACATTACGCTGGGTTTCAATAGATCACCATGGGTGGGTCTTGCCAATTTCCAGGAGTTCTTTTCTGATGAGAGATTCTGGCTGATAATGAAAAACACCATAGGAATAAGTTTTTTCAAACTTCTTGTAGGGTTTCCTCTGCCAATACTGTTTGCTGTGCTCTTAAATGAGCTTGCATCGGTGCGTTTTAAAAGGACTGTCCAGACCATATCATACCTGCCCCATTTTATATCATGGGTTGTGCTCGGTGGAATACTTATGAACTGGCTTTCAGAGACAGGGCTTATAAATATAGTGTTGACAAAAATAGGAATATTGAAGCAGCCCATAACCTTTTTAGCAGAACCAAGATATTTCTGGGGCATTGCGGTTATTTCTGAGGTTTGGAAAGAGCTCGGCTGGAATGCGATAATATACTTAGCTGCAATTGCCGGGATTGACCCGGAGCTTTATGAGGCTGCAACGGTTGATGGAGCAGGAAGATTTACAAAGATGTTCAGGATAACCATACCGTGTATTTCAGGTACAATTGCTATTATGTTCATACTGGCAGTGAGCGGACTTATGAATTCAAACTTTGACCAGATATTTGTTCTGAGAAATCCGCTCAATGCAGATGCTTCGGATGTGATTGATATTTACGTTTACCGTATGGGAATTGAAGCCTTCAGATTTTCATATGCAACCGCAATAGGACTTTTCAAGTCAGTAATAGCACTGATATTGCTTTTTGTTGCAAATGGTGTGACCAAAAAGCTTACTGAAAAGTCACTATTTTAGATTTGCAAGTTTGAAGTATGAAAAGAGGTGCACGGCAAAATGAAAATAAAGTCTTCATTTGGTGATAGGGTTTTTGATGTGCTCAATATAACGTTGATGCTTATTATATGTTTTGTTACTTTGTATCCTGTATGGTACATCATAGTGTATTCATTTAACGAGGGTAAAGATGCAATGCTTGGTGGCATTTACTTCTGGCCTCGAAAGTTTACGTTAGATAACTACAGAACTGTTTTTAGCAACAGTGACATAACAACAGCATTCATGGTGACAGTTGCAAGAACGGTTTTGACAACAACGCTGCATGTATTTTTCACCGCAATGGTTGCGTATGCTTTTATGAGAAAAGAGCTCATGGGAAGAAAGATTTACATGGCAATGGGAACCATTACACTCTTTTTTGGAGGAGGACTTATACCATACTTTCTGCTGATTAAAAGTTTGGGGCTGTACAATACATTCTGGGTTTACGTAATACCGGGAATGTTCAACTTCTATAATCTGATTATATTTCAAGCCTTCTTTAGAGAACTTCCTGTTGAACTTGAGGAGTCTGCAAAGATTGATGGAGCAAATGACTTTTTAATATTTGCCCGAATAATACTTCCCCTGTCAACTCCGGTTCTGGCAACGATAGCCCTGTTTGTTGGTGTTTATAACTGGAACGACTATTTCATGGGAGTAATATTCATAAACAATCCAAAGCTTCAGCCAATACAAACATTTTTGTACAAGGTTATAGCTCAGGTTACGTCAAATCAGATGCTTGCAAACGCACCCGGGGGAATTGCAACCAGAAATGTGACATCACAGTCACTCAAGATGGCTACAATGGTTATAACTACAATGCCCATTGTGTGTGTTTATCCGTTTTTGCAAAAGTATTTTGTAAAAGGTCTTTTAATAGGTGCTATCAAAGGATGATAAATTGATCAAAAAACCTCTTTGGGCATAAACTGCACAAAGCTGTGCAGTTTATCAAAGATAAAAATTTAAGATGAGGAGGTATGTTTTATGAAAAAGCTCAAACTCAAAAGGCTTTTTGCAATGCTGGTGGCAATTGCGTTTATAGCAGGCTTGATACCATTTGCAATTGGCAGTGCGGCAAGCTCAGTAAAACCGGGCTGGAAGGAAGATGCCAAAAAACCAATAACATTTGACTGGTACATCAATTTTTCATGGTTTGGTACAAAGTGGGGCGGCAATGCGGTTTCTGATTACATTACTAAGAAAACAGGTGTAAAGATCAACTTCATAGTACCTGCCGGTAATGAAAATGAGAAACTCAATGTTATGATTGCATCAAACACATTGCCGGATTTTATTACTCTTGGCTGGTGGGAAGAAGCTGTTAAGAAGATGATTGCAGGCAAGCTTGTATACGCTCTGGATGATCTTGCAAAGAAATACGACCCGTACTTCTTTACAGTTGCCAACAAGCAAAGACTTGGATGGTATACAGAGCCTGACGGACATGTTTATGGCTATCCGAATGCATCGTATACACCAAGCGATTATCAAAATCCAAAGCTTAAAATCTATTCCAACCAGACATTCCTTGTAAGAAAGGATATGTATGAAGCTCTTGGTAAGCCAGATATGAGAAAACCTGATACATTCCTGAAAGCACTGGCAGATGCAAAAAAGAAATTCCCAACAGTAAATGGTCAGCCTCTTATCCCAATCGGATTCCATGAATTCACCGATACAGGTTGCTATTCACTGGAGAGCTATCTGTGGAATTTCTTAGCTATACCACGTGAGAAGAACGGAAAGCTCTATGATATTACAACAAATCCTGAGTATATCAGATGGCTCAAGACATTCAATGAAGCCTACAGAAGAGGACTTATTGCAAAGGATGTTTTCATTGACAAAAGAGCACAAATGGAAGAAAAGATTGCTCAGGGAAGATATTTTAGCATGATTTATCAGAGAACAGACTTTGTTGCACAGCAGCAGGAGCTTTACAAGAAAAATCCAAACATGATTTATATAGCAGTTGATGGTCCTGCAAATTCAAAACTTGAAAAACCAAAGCTTGCAGGTCAAGGCATTGCAGGCTGGACTTTGACAATGATTTCAAAGAACAACAAAGATCCAAAGAGAGCAATCAGGTTTATGAGCTACTGGCTGAGCCCTGAAGGGCAGAAGGACTTCTATCTTGGACCAAAGGGTGTAACATGGGATATAATCAATGGTAAAGAGCAGTTCAAACCAGATGTTGTAAAACTTATGCAAACAGACAGACCAACATTTGACAAGAAGTACGGTGCAGAGCTCACCTACTGGATGCTTGGTGACTGGCCATATGTATCTCAATGGGAACCTCCAATGCCACCATACCTGCAGCAGATGGCTGACTGGACACTTGGCAAGACTGTGAGCTATGCACAGTATGACAATCTAAATCCGCCGGCTGATAGTCCTGAAGGTATTATCGCAAGAAAGGTTGCTTTGAAGTGGGGCCAGACACTGCCAAAGCTCATTATGGCAAAGTCATCTTCAGACTTTGATAGAATACTCAATGACTATCATAAATATCTAAAGCAGGTAGGATATGACAAGTTGCTTGCATGGCAGCAAAAGCAGCTGGAAGAGAATAAAAAGAAGCTTGGGCTAAAGTGATTTGGTTTTGAACTTAAAAAAGGGCTGTCCGACAGGATAGCCCTTTATCTTCAATTATTTAAAGCTGTTTTAAAAAGTTTTTTTGTGTTTGTTATAATGTAAATAAAATAATAAAAAGTATTGAGGATGAGATCTGGATGTTTAAAGTTAATTTTTCGAATTTGTTTAAAAATATATTCAGGTTAAATATTCGTCAGAAACTCATTCTTACATATGTTCTCATAGTAGCCATACCCCTTTCTATACTTCAGGTAAATGCATTTTACAGGGTAAGGCTTTTTACAGAAAAAGAGTATATAAGCAACGTCACATTTGAAGTAGAAAAGTTCAGGAATGACATTAATAAAAATGTGGAGCAGTACATAAAAGCAACACAGTTTATTCTGAACAATCAGGACTTTATTGATTTTGTATCACAGTATCAGGAAAGAAACATCGAGGATATATATTCATTCAAAGTAAATGTCCTTGACAAGATAGAATATCTTCAGTATGTAAATTTCAACATTAACAGAATAAGATTTTTCACAAACAATGGTTTACTGCCCGAAGTTTGGCCAACATTATATCAGATAGACAGACTCAAGAATTTCAAATTTATAGACCAGTTTTTATCAGACCAGAAGCAAACATCAATGTGGAAGATTGACAATGTTGATTTACTGGGACCGCCTCTTAACAATGAAGAAAAAGTGGTATCTTTATATACCAAAGTAACCGATTTGACAGGACATCTCATAGGAATAATTGAAGTCAATATGAAGGTGGATGAATTTTTTGCAAATGAGCTTTCAAGAGAAAGCAACAATTCAGCTGCAATTATTTTATCAAAAAGCGGAGAGATTATTTTGAGCAATCAAACCCCGATTTTTCTAAAAAGGCTTGGTATAGATAAAAATAAGCTTGTTCAGATTTTGAAACAAAAAAGCAAAGATGATGAGCAGGAAGGAATAGCTTACCTGAAAATTAACAGAAACTCTGCCGCCTTTGTTTATACCTGTATTCCTGTGCTGGGTATAACTGTCTACAAATTGATACTGTTTGATGAACTGGCAGGTAAAATAAACAGAATAACCTTTCAGATGCTTTTGCAGGTACTTATTTTGATTTTGGCATCCTCAATTCTCATTTTTATCCTTATAACCCTGATTTTAAAAAGGTTAAGACAAGTTATTTTAAGTATGAGAGCTGTTGAAAATGGCAACTTTGATGTTTCCATTGATGTTAAAGGTGATGACGAAATAGATGAGCTTGCCATGCATTTTATGAACATGGTGGAGAAATTGAAGATATTAATAGGCGAAACAGTAAGAAGAGAGGTTGCACAGAAAGATGCCCAGATAAAGGCTCTGCAATCCCAGATAAATGCGCATTTCATTTACAACATTCTTGAGAATATAAAGATGATGGCTGAATATGCTGAGAACTATGATGTTTCAGACGCAATCACAAAACTTGGCAAAATGATGAGATACAATATGAACTGGAAAAGAAAGTTTGTTACATTGAAGGAAGAGATAGAAAATATTCAAAACTATATAGCACTTATGAATATCAGGTATGACAATGAGATAAAGCTGCTTGTGAATGTAAATGAAAAGCTTTTGAATTATGAAGTTCCAAAATTAATTTTACAGCCAATAATTGAAAACTCGATAACTTATGGAATAGAACCAAAGGGCAGTGGAGGAAATATTTTTATAGATGGGAGTATAATTGGTGACTTTGCTGTCATTTCGATAATAGATGATGGACAGGGAATAGAAGAGGATAAGCTTTCAGCCCTGCAAGCAGCCCTTGAAAATGACACAGAAGCAGAGTACTACCATGGACAGGGGATAGCTTTGAAGAATGTGAACGAGAGAATAAAGCTTGCCTATGGTAAGGAGTTTGGAATCAAGGTAGAGAGCAAGTTTGGAGAATTTACAAAGGTGACAATAACACTGCCATATGCAAGATAATGATTTTTTATCTTTAATTTATAAAAGGCGGGAGTATCATGAGAAAAGTACTTGTTGTGGATGATGAAAAGCTTATTAGAAAAGGAATCAGGACAATACTGGAGAGAAATGTTTCGGATATTGATCAGATTGAAGAGGCATCAAATGGCAAGGAAGCACTGGAACTTCTTTTTGCAAAAAAATTTGACATTCTGATAATAGATATAAGACTTCCTCAGCTTGATGGCATTTCTGTTTTAAAAAAGATACAAAATTTGCCTCAAAAACCAAAGATTATTGTAATCAGTGGATATGATGAGTTCAGCTATGCAAAAGAGTGTATGCAATATGGAGCAAAAGGATACATACTCAAGCCGATTGATAAAAAGGAGTTAATTGAGATTGTTGAAAGGGTCAAAAGTGAGCTTCAGAAGGAGGAAAATAATCTCAGGCTTGTCTCTTTGCAGAGAATAATGAGGGCAAAGATGTTTGAGTCAGAAGTTAACAATATTATATTTTCAGGGCTTGATATGAGCAAATTTAAAGAAAGACTTAAAGATTTAGAAATCTCTCCGGATGAAAAAGTTAAATCTATATACTTTCTCTGGGCAGGAAGCTCTTTTGACCAGAATGATTTTTCGGCAGAAGAGGATAAACTGAAACTTGAGAAGATATTGCCGCAGGGAAGTTATATTTGTGCTATATACAACCAGAGAAAAGATATATTGGTATTTACAAAGGAAGCTTTTTGCTTTGAGGATATAAAGAAAAGTTATGAATCTTTAACCGGTAGAAAGTTTTATATGGGCGTTTGTGATGCAGAAAAGACTTTTGAAAACCTAAAGCTTTTATATGAAAGAGCTTACAAAGCAGCACTCTATGGCTTTATTTCGGGCAAAGAGATTGAGTTCTGGTCACAGGTTGCGTGGCGTGAAAAAGAAAAATTTACAAGGCTTGATATGGTTGAAAAATTGAAAGAAGTCATTCTTGCCGGCAAACAAAAAGAGGCAATTGCAGTTTTGGATAGTATATTCAATTCGGAATTTTTTGAAAGGTATTCTGCAGACAGCATACTGGAAGTTTCAGAAAGGCTCTATATTCATGTTGTAGACTGGTTTTGCCACCACATTCCCAAAAAAGTGCTTGAATTTCATGAATATCAAAGTCTTGACAGCATTCTTAATTTTGAAACAGTACATGATTACATTGATCATTTCAAAAGGTTTGTGCATGAGGCAACCGATATGGTAAGCTCCCTCAAAGGAATCCTGAGTGTAAAAGACGAGATTGATGAGGCTATAAAATTTATAAACCAGAACTATCATAAAGACATAAATATGGCAATGGTGGCAAACCACGTTTCACTGAACTATTATTATTTTTCAAGCATTTTCAAAGAAAAAACCGGAATGAGTTTTCTGGACTATCTGAACAAGGTGAGAGTTGAAAAGGCAAAACAACTTCTTGCAGGCACCAGTTTGAAGATATGGGAAATAGCAGAAAAAGTGGGCTATAAAAATCCCAAACATTTTGCAAGGATTTTCAAAGAACTCACCGGACTTACTCCAAATGAATACAGAGATGCCCAAAAAAATTTGAGTGAATAGAGAATTGTTTATAAAACAGTAATAATAACATATGCACGCATTTTTTATTTTTAAAAGACTTAAAAATAGTAACTATAACTAAAAAATGAAGCCTTTTTTTAGATCAAAGAGTTTGATAAATCTAAAGTATGAAAAAATTAAAATTTTTGTGAGGTGCAAAGTTTTATGCTTATCAAAAGACTTGTTGCTAATGTCTTGCTGTTTGCGTTTCTGATTATGTGCATTTTGCCGGCAGGACTGGCAAAGGCAGAGACTAACACACTCTTCAAGGATATTCAAGGCAATTTTGCAAAGGAGGATATAGAAAGATTTTTTGAACTTGGACTGGTAAATGGGTATCCTGATGGAATGTTCAGACCCGGCAGGAATATTTCTGTTGCAGAGTTTTGTAAAATTCTGAACAGCTATACAGGTGCTGTTGCAGAAGGGATGCTTAATATAAGCTGGAAGATCAGCCCCCGTGCGTGGTATTTTACAGAGCTAAAGAAAGCTCAGGCAGCCGGGTATTTGGAGGTGTTTGTTAATGAAAATGGTGGGCTTGACCCTGCAAGACCTGTTACAAGGCAGGAAGCATTTGCAGCTGTGGCGACTGCTTTAAAGCTTGAGGGTTTTGCTCCTGATGTGCTGAACAATTTTAAAGATGCCAGTGAAATCTCTAAGAATTACTTAATGGGCGTTAGTGCACTTACAGGTTTGGGATTTGTAAAAGGCTATCCGGATGGGACTTTTAAGCCTCAGAAGGAAATTACAAGGGCGGAGATAGTTAAACTTTTGAGCAGGATTGCATCATTTATAGCCACAAAGCCCGGAGTTTATTCTTTGTCAAAAAGTGATGGATTTGTAATAATAAACAGCAGCGATGTTGAAATCAGAGATTCGTCAATCAAAGGAAATGTATATATAACTCAGAGTGTTGGTGACGGAACTGTTACTTTAAACAATGTCACTGTAGAAGGTGGGAAATTGTTTGTACTTGGCGGTGGAGAGCATTCTGTCAGGCTTGTGAACACAAAGGTTGGAGAGATAGTTATTGATAGCAGACTTTCAAAAACCAATGTTGAAGTTGGGCAAAACACCCAGGTTGAGAGTATAGTTGTGCTATCATCTGCAAAGGTTTCACAGGAAGGCAATCAAAGCTCAATCAAGACTATTTTATTAAAACAGGATGGCAGACAGCAGACAGAGGTTGAAATCAATGCAAACTGTGAAACGCTATATATACATTCCCAGAATGGCAAAGTAAGTATCCAGAATGCTCAAATAAAAAATGTGGTGGCAAGCAACCTTGCAAAGAATTACAGGCTGCTTTTAGCAAATTCTCAGGTTGAAAAAATGGAACTGAATAGCAATGGAAAGGTGGAAATAGACAAAGAGTCAAAGGTCTTAAAACTTGTGGTCAAAGCACTTGCCGAAAATGTAAGCATCACAGGTAGTGGCAAGATAGAACAGGCTTCAGTTTACTCGGATGGTATTGTTATAAACGAAAGTAAACTGCCAAAAGGTGAGGATGTTGATGTAAGTTCATTGATAGCAACGCAAAATTCATTTTCTCAGCAGTCAACCACAGCTGATGTGCAGAGTACATCGGCAGCTTCAACAGCTGCATCATCAACCCAATCTTCAGGCACAGGTACAGATAACCAGTCAGCTCAGAACCAAAACCAGCAGGGGAATCAGCAGCAACAGCCACAATGGCAGCTTGTGTGGGAAGACGATTTTAACGGAAATTCAATTGATACATCAAGTTGGAACTTCACAATTGGTGCGGGCGGCTATGGCAATAATGAGCTTCAGTATTATTCAAACAGACCTGAAAATGCAAGAGTGGAAGATGGAAAGCTTGTAATTGAGGCAAGGAAGGAAAACTATCAGGGAAGTCCGTACACTTCTGCAAAACTCACAACACAGGGCAAGTTTGCATTCACCTATGGAAGGGTAGAAGTAAAAGCAAAGCTCCCAGAAGGGCAGGGTGTGTGGCCGGCTATCTGGATGATGCCGGAGGATATGAATTTATATGGTGGATGGCCAGCCTGCGGAGAGATTGATATTATGGAGCTTCTGGGGCATGAGCCAGGCAAGGTTTATGGGACAATCCATTATGGAAATCCGCACACATACCATGGTGGCAATTATACATTGCCTGATGGCAAAAAGTTTTCAGATGATTTTCATGTATTTGCTCTTGAGTGGGAACCCGGGAAGCTAAAATGGTATGTTGATGGCCAGCTTTACTATGAAACAAGCGATTGGTTTTCAAGGTCTTCAAACGAGGCGTTTGATTATACCTACCCTGCACCATTTGACAGAGAATTCTACCTGATATTAAACGTTGCCGTTGGTGGTAACTGGCCGGGGTATCCGCCGGATAATGCAGATTATTTCCCGCAGAAGATGGTTGTTGACTGGGTTAAAGTTTACAAGCGCACAGATGTAACATACTCTGGCAGTGTGACAAAACCTGTGACTGACACAGGCTATCCGGCCGATGCAAGAGTGCCACTTGCCGATGGTAATCTTGTATATAATGGTAGCTTTGACACAGATGATCCAGGTGTTGAAGGCATAGAAGGTGTTGCAAACACCGACTACTGGCAGTTTTTGCACATTGCCGATTTTGGCGGAGATGGCAGTGTAGAAAATGTTGACAACAGCATAAAGATAAATATAACAAAGCCTGGCAGTCAAACATATTCTGTTCAGCTTGTTCAAAAGCCAATTTGCCTCATAAAAGGCAGGACATACAGGCTATCATTCAGAGCAAAAAGTGACGACAGCCGAACAATAGAAGTAAAATTCTCAAGCGGTGGAGGCGACAATGGTAGCACCTGGATTGACTATGCAGTAAAGACATTTAACTTGGATAATGAGTGGAAGGAATACTCATACATCTTTACCATGCAAAGCAGCACATATGCAAAAGCAAGGCTTGAGTTCAATGTTGGTCTTAGCACATTGCCGGTGTATATAGATGATGTCAGGCTTGTTGAGTACAACCTTAATGATCCAAACATCATAAAAGAGCCTCTGCCCAATGGGAACCTCATTTACAATGGCACATTTGACCAGAGCGATGGCAGATTTGCTGCGTGGGAGTTTGTAAAATCAACAGCTGCAAATGCAACATACCAGATAGGAACAAAGCCAGAAGAGAGGTTCTTCAAGACAGCAATAACAGACGGTGGCAGCAGTTTTTCTGATATAAGGCTTGTGCAGTCCAACATAAAAATTGAAGCAAAATCTAATTATCTTCTTTCTTTCAGGGCAAAGGCATTTGAAACATCAAGGCAGATTAGGGTTTATATATCAGACCAGAACTTCAGTCCAATTTCGGAAGTCAAAACAGTAACACTTGGGACAGACTGGGCAGATTACAGGTTGAATTTAAATACAAATGAAACTCTGCAACAAGACCTTAAGGCAAAGCTTGTATTTGAGCTTGGCAGTTCAAACACAAATGTTGGGCTTGACAATGTATCAATGAAGCAAATATTGCCATCAAGCTATGTAATAGTTCAGGCAGAAGACTTTGCTGAAATAACTAATGCTCAAAACTCAGGTCAGTATGTTTCATTTGATCAGGGAGGCAGTGCAGTATTCAATGTAAATATTGCAAAAAGTGGAGAGTATGTTGTTTCATACAAAGTAAGATCGCAGCAGGATAGCACTTTAAGACTTTCAGCTGGAGATGAGGTTTACAAAACACAGATTGCCAATACAAATGGCAGTTGGGTAATTGTAACAGACAGTGTATACTTTGATGCAGGCAATCAGCAGGTTCAAATTGCAGCTGACAATCTTGATCTTGACTATGTGGAGATATCTCCAAACATGATTGCAAACGGAGACTTTTCAAATGGGCTTGAAAAGTGGGATACCTGGATTGGAAATGGCAGCAGTGGAAGTATCTTGGCTTCGAACGGACAGCTAAAGGCATCAATTACCAATATAGGATTAGCATTTTGGAGCATACAGATTATCCAGGGACCAATGAAGCTTGAGAGCGGCAAGGTATACAGAATTTCCTTTGATGCAAAGTCAAATTCACCGAGGGATATGTTTATTAAGATTGACGACTCAACATACTATGGGCATCTTGAAAAGTATGTGCCGCTTACAGAAGAGATGAAAAATTACACATTTGATTTTGTAATGGATGCAACAAGGTCTGATATAAGACTTGTAATAGGCTTGGGGACAATGTCACCAGGTGGTCAAAATCCACAGCAAACGGCTCATACAGTCACAATTGACAATGTAAGAATTGCAGAGGTGTCAGAAAACTGTGGCTACTTTGAAAGAAATGTGGCTGAAGAAATAACAGGTGGCAGCTCTTCTGAGCCGCAGCAGTTTGTGGGAGATAAACTTTTGCCGGATGGCAGCTTTGACACACCGGACAGTATTAATAACTGGAAATGGTGGTCAACAGCTGGCAACAATGTAACAATGTCAATTGAAAATGGAGAGTTAAAGGTTGGTGTAAGTTCGGTTGGGAATTATCCATGGGATCCACAGATCTTCCGCGAAGGCATTACTCTTGTTCAAGGTAAAAATTACAGGATTTCATTCAAAGCAAGATCATCTGTTGCAAGAAAGATAAACATAGCACTTGGAAAGCCGCTGACATATGATCCGTGGTTTATCGAGTACATGCCAAAGAAAACAATGGATATTACAACCGACATGAAAGAATATTTAATATACTTCACCATGAACAATGAAACAGATACAAATGCAAAGCTTGTGTTTGAGATAGGCAAAGTGGATGGATTTTCAACTGTACCATTTAATGTATACTTTGATGATATACAGATAGAGGTCATAGATGAAATCCCGCAAGAGCCACAAGAGCCGGTATCCCATACTCAAAAAGTTGGTGACCAGATAATACCCGATGGGACATTTGACACAGGTATGGGCGAATGGATATACTGGAGCGGCGACCAGTACTCAGGTTATTCAGATATGCAGGTTGCAGTTGAAAATGGCAGGATGAAGATTCATCTAAATTCTGTAGGGTGGCAGTCTTACAGTGCACAGGTTGCAAGAAAGAACCTCACGCTTGAAAACGGGCTTACCTATGAACTTAGGTTCAGGATGAGTGCATCAAAGAGCACAAAGATTCAGGTAAACATTGGAAAAGAATTAACATATGATCCATGGTTTATACCTTATGCGCCACCAACCGTGTTTGATATCTCTCCAGATGAGCAGGAATATAAACTCAGTTTCAGGGTTACACAGCCAACAGATGTGACAAAGGTTGTGTTTGAGCTCGGACCAGTAAGTGGGTTTAATCCACCTGTTCCTTTTGATATCCACCTTGATGATGTGACACTCACAGTTGTGGATGATAAGTAAAAAAGTGCCGTCTGAAACCAGCATTTTGGGGTTGCAGGGCAAAAGCCCTTGCAACCCTGTGTTTTGAAAACTACAAAAGGAGGCTATAGAATGACAAAACCCAAATATTACTATGATGAAAAGACAAATGCATTTTGCATTGAGAATTATCAGATTGCAAAGCCATTTTCAAGCTTTCTGCCAGGGATTGCCGGTATATTTGGTATTCCACTCTGGTGCTTTTATGTAAACAGAGGACAGTGTATAGTTTCATTTGGCACAAAGAACAAGGATGGGGCTATTTTAGAGTTTTTGCCGGCAGACAGGGCTTACAGGCTTGCTTCAACCCATGGATTCAGGACCTTCCTGAAGATTGACAGGAAGATTTTTTACGAGCCCTTTCAGGTTGATAATTTGTACAGGGGCGCAAAGAGTAAAATGTCTATTTTCCCTGACAGATTGGAGATCTGCGAAGAAAATCCAGAACCTGGCATAAAAACATATGTAAAATATTACACACTTGCAAATCAAACACTTGCCGGGCTCATAAGAGAGATTACAATAGAAAATACTTCATCTTCACCGGTAGAAATAGAAGTTTTAGATGGGCTTCCGCTGATTGTTCCATACGGAAAAGGTGACTTTGCGCTAAAGAACATGAGCAGGACAAGTGAGGCGTGGAATTTTGTTGAGAACCTGGATAAAAGGGCGCCATATTTTAGGTTTCATTCATCGTCCGAGGACACAACAGAAGTTTTCGAGATCAAAGAGGGGAACTTTTATATAACCTTTGAAGACAGTGGAAATGGCTTTGAAAGATGCGATATAGTGATTGACCCTAAAAAGATTTTTGGTATAAGCTCGGAGATAATAAAACCGTATGAATTTATTCTTTCAGATGAGCTTGACATATCAGACCAGGTTTTTGCAAATAAAACATGCTGTGCTTTTGCCCATATAAAAAGGACAATAACCCCCGGGCAGGCTTTGAAACTTTACAGTATAGCAGGGCATGCAAAGCTTGTTGAAAATCTCAACCGGTTTGCCAATGGTATCAAATCAGCTGAGTTCTTTAAAAAAGCATTTGAAGAAAACAAAGCAGTGATTGATAGTATTATTTTAAACAATGCAATTGTTACATCCGACAGAAAACTGGATGAATATACTAAAATGTGCTATCTTGACAATATCCTGCGCGGCGGTGTGCCGGTTACAATTGAGCATGGTGGCAAAAAAGATGTAATATATCTGTTTTCGCGAAAGCATGGCGACCTTGAGAGAGATTATAACTTTTTTGAGATTCAGGACACATATTATTCCCAGGGAAATGGGAACTTCAGGGATATCAACCAGAACAGGCGAAATGACCTTCTTTTCAACCCTGACATTTTTGACTTTAACGTATGGTATTTTATGAGCCTTATTCAGCTTGACAGCTATAATCCTCTGGTTGTGAAAGGTATAAAGTACAGGCTGAGCGATCCTGAGACCATTGAGAAGTATGTAATAAGCGGCAGTGAAGAGCTAAAGAGCTTTTTTGAAAAGGACTATCTGCCATATGAACTTATAAAGTTTCTGGAAACACATGATGTAAAAATAAACATATCAAAAGAAGAATTTGTAAGCTGCTGTCTTGTAAATTCAGAGAAGGTAATTGAAGCAGACCCCGGTGAAGGTTACTGGATAGACCATTTTACCTACAACTTTGACCTGATTGAAAACTTCGAAAGTGTATACCCTGATAAGATGAAACAGCTGCTTTTGCAAAGGAAATATTATTATTATGACAGCGAACATTATGTAAAACCAAGAAGAGAAAGAATAAAGATTATGGATGGAAAAGTGAAGCAGCACGGTGCATATGCGCTTGACAAACAAAAGCAAAGTCTTATAAACTCCCGCACTGATAGGAAAAGGTATGTAAGAGTCTTAAATGGTCATGGTAATGTTTACACAGGCAGCCTCATTGAAAAGCTTTTGGTGGTACTTTTAAACAGAATGGCAACCTTAGATCCATTTGGTGTTGGAGTGGAGATGGAAGCTTCAAAGCCGGGCTGGAACAATGCACTAAACGGGCTTCCAGGAATATTTGGTTCGTCTGTGTGCGAGACGTTTGAGCTATTAAGGCTTGTAAAAATGCTCAAAAAGTATTTTGAAGCCTATCTTGAAGATGTCAGCGGAATTGAGGTTTTTGAAGAGCTTTTTGAGTTCTTTGCAAAACTTAAAAATCTTCTTGGTGATACAGAGAAAAGTGGACACACACTTTTATACTGGGATGAGAGCAACGCTATTAAAGAGGAGTACAGAAGCAAGACAAGGTTTGGAATAAGCGGCAAAACTGAAAAAATAAACAAAGAAGATTTATTGGAGTTTTTAAATCTGTGTGAAGATAGGCTAATAAAGGCAATAGAAAAAGCTTTTGATAGCGAGAAAGGGCTATTTTATACCTACTTTATAAACCAGCCGGTTGAGTATGAGTATGATGAGGAAAAGCAGGAGGTTAAAATTAAGAAATTTGAGCAGAAAAAAGTGGCATTTTTCTTGGAGTCGCAGGTAAGGGCAATGAAGGTAATAGATGATGTGGAACAAAAGAGGAGGATTTACCGGAGCGTTAAAGAAAGTGACCTTTACGACAGAGTGCTCAAAATGTACAAGACAAACGAAAGCCTTGCAAACCAGCCAAACCAGCTTGGCAGGATAAAGGCTTTTACACCCGGCTGGCTTGAGAATGAATCCATTTTCATGCACATGGAATACAAATATCTGCTTGAGCTTTTAAAGGGCGGGCTTTACAAAGAATTCTATGAGGATTTCAAGATGGCTTTGCCACCTTATATGAATCCGGAAGTCTACGGAAGAAGCGTATTTGAAAATTCATCTTTTATTGCAAGCTCAAGCAATCCTGACAGAAGCATCTGGGGAACAGGGTTTGTTGCAAGGCTCTCTGGCACAACAACAGAATTTTTAAACATGGAGCTTATTATGCTGTTTGGCGAAAAGCCATTTGAGTTCAAAAATGAAGATCTTATTTTTAAACTGTCTCCAAAACTTCCTGGCTGGATGTTTGCCGAAGATGAAAAAGAGGTTGAGATTTTGATAAACGGTGCCAGACAGACCATTGTTTTGGGTAAAAATCAGTTAGCGGCAGTGCTGTTTGGCAGGGTGCTTGTTATTTATCACAATCCACAGAGGCTTAACACATATGATAAAGATGTAAAGGTTTCAAAGTATATTTTGCATTTTGATGATAAAGTGGTTGAAATTGAAGGTGAAATGGTGCAAAAACCTTATTCGTATGAAATAAGAAATGGCATGTGCAGAAAAATAGAGGTGTTTTTATAATTTAACAAAAAAGACTACACTGCCCCTGTTTTTTAAAAAGCGGTGGTGTAGTCTTTTTTGACATTTTGGATTCAGGAGAGAGATAAAGATGCTTTCAAGGCTTTTTGCAAAGTGGAATGACATAAAGCTTAAAAATAAGCTTCTGATAGCTTTTGTATTTTTGATAGCTATTCCTATGTCCTTTATATTTGTTTTTTCCTATACTTCTTTGAGAAACTCAACGCTTAAAAAATTTAACTCAAAAGTGATATTATTAAACTAAAGGAGGTAGACGAAGATGAGCGATATAAAAACTATTCGAGAGGATATCAGAAACGAAGTTGGCATTGACTTAATATGCGGCCTCTTGGGTAAACTTACAAATATACTTATTAACATTGAAAACTCAGACATCGAAGATAAAGAGCAGAAAAAATTGAAAAACTAAAAAAAAATGAAGGCTGCCCTTGCAAAAGAAAGAGATGAAGCATACAGCGGAAATAAGGACACCATTGAAAGAGCTTACACCGTGTACGTCACACTTCTAGATTTAATTGCCGAAAACGAGTCAAAGTTTGTAGAAATGTTGTAAGAGAAGAATACGAAGGAGAAATTAAAGAGCTACAATCAAAAGCTAAAGAAATGTTGAACGAAAAAGACAAAGCATTGATTGAAAAAGAAGGCAAAAAAGTTGAAAACATAATCGAAAATGCACTGCAAAAAGCTGAAAGCAAAAATGTGAAAGTAAAAAAGCATACTCGATAAGAGCAGGTGTAGAAAATGGCTAAAAATCTTGAAGAAAAACTAAAAAACATTGATGAAAAAATTTCACAATTAAAAGCACAAAAACAGCTTATACAGAACAAACTGAAAGAACAAGAGCGAAAAAAGCGAACGAAAAAATTAATAGAAATAGGTGCGATATTCTACTCAGCTGGAATAAAAGATCAAGAACCAGCAAGCAAAGTTAAAGAGTTAATTTTAACCTACATTTTGCAAGAAGTCTTCATCTTCTGTAAGATGGAGATGAATTGCGATTGATAAATAATTAGTTTTGGTATATAATAAAACTGGTGATAACAATGAAGTTTGATACTAATAAACATTCAGTATTTCTACTATACTACCATTTGATTTTGGTAACAAAATATAGAAGAAATGTAATAGATGATAGAATTTCAAAAAGATTGAAAGAAATTTTTGAGTATATTCAACCAAATTACAACATAACCCTGATTGAGTGGAACCATGATAAAGACCACATTCATGTTTTATTCAAGGCAACTCCTACAACACCGCTTTCTAAGTTCATAAATGCTTATAAAAGTGCCTCATCAAGGCTTATAAAAAAAGAATTTCCTGAAATCAAGCAAAAGCTTTGGAAGGAATATTTTTGGTCAAGAAGTTATTGTCTTATTATAAATAGTGGTGCTTCAGTTGAAGTAATTAAAAGGTATATTGAAAGCCAGGGTGAAAAAAGAAAATGCTGAAAGCATACAAGTATCGTATATATCCGAACAAGGAGCAAAAAGAATTTTTTAAAAAGACCTTTGGCTGTTGCAGATTTGTATGAAACATGATGCTGGAAGAAAAGCTTGAAGCATTAAGACAGGAAGGGAATATTCCAAGGATAACTCCAGCAAAGTACAAAAAGCAGTACCCTTTTTTAAAAGAAGTTGATAGTCTTGCTCTTGCAAATGTTTAGCTTCAGCAAGAGAAAGCATTTAGGAATCATTTCAAAAATTCCAAACATTTTAGACTTCCGAAGTTCAAGAGGAAGAAAGACAAACAGTCATACACCACAAATAATCAGAAGACTAAAAGTGGAAATGAGACAATCAGGGTGGATTTTGAAAAAGGGCTTTTGTACCTGCCGAAGATAAAAAGTGGAATAAAAGCGGAATTTCACAGAAGATTTGAGGGGAGGATAAAATCAGCAACAGTTGTTAAAACCAAAGCAGGCATGTATTATGTGAGCATACTTGTAGATGTGGATGACCCGAGGAATAAAGTTAAAGAGCCACAGAATTTTATTTGTGGGATAGACCTGGGTTTGAAAAGTTTTGCAACAGTTGTAAATGATAAGAAATGTTTGAAGATTGAATATCCGAGGTATCTAATCAAAGCTGAAAAGAAGCTTAAAAGGTTACAGAGGCAGCTTGCGAGAAAGGAAAAAGGTTCTAAGAATTGGGAGAAGGCAAGAGAAAGGCTTGCAAAAGAGCATGAGTATGTAAAAAATGCAAGAGAAGATTTTTTACACAAGTTATCGAAAGCCATCATAGATGAGATCCAAGTCGTGGTGGTTGAGAGTTTGAATGTAAATGGGTTGTCAAGGACAAAGCTTTCGAAGCATGTTCTGGACAGCAGCTTTGCAAAGTTTATAGATTTTCTGGAGTACAAGGCAGAGTGGTATGGAAGGGAAATAATAGAAGCAGATATGACATTTTCATCGTCAAAAATGTGCAGCAAGTGTGGACATATTTATAAAGAGTTGGAATTGAAAGATAGGGTATGGAGATGTCCTGAATGTGGAGAAGTTCATGACAGGGACGAGAACGCAGGAAAGAACTTAAGAGACTATGGATATAGATGTATAAAGAGGTAAATAGGGTGGAGACCACCCGAATTTACGCCTGTGAAGATCTGGACCTCTACCATCATGGATAAGACCATGGTGGCAAGTCTGGTCGATGAAGCAGGAAGCCTCCACCTCTTCAGGTGGATGGTAGTTCACTCTTTATAACCAGGTTCTTTTCAAAAATGCTGTGCAGGAGGTTCAAAGTTATCTTGATGAGCTCAATAGCATAAAATACGACTTTATAATGGACGATAGCTTTATATCAGACATTGGAAAGACTTTTGCAAGATATACCGATCATCAGGATTCTTTTCTGTACAATAATATCCTGACAAAGATAAGCCAGTATATATCAACAAAGGAAATTGTTCAGTCAGTTCAAATTATAAACAAGAGCAAGCAGGTATATTTTTTTTTCAAAGTTGCAGGGAGATGTGCCATATGAAGATGATGGACAGATCAGGGAAGGTTTTTTGAATGAAATAGTAAATCAGGAAGGGAAATATGTAAAAGAAATTTAAGACATTTGTTAGGTCTCAAAAATATAAAAAATAAATGCAAGCACACCGCAGGTTTTTAAAGCCTGCGGTTTTTGTTTTTTTTTTAAAACACCAACGTAAAAAGTTCCGCAAAACAAAAATGGGACCCTCCCCAGCAGCTGGTCTTTTTTCTTTAAAAAGTTTTGTGTAGCTTTTTCAAAAAGCTGGTACAAGGAGTTTTTGAGAAACCATTGTAGAAAAGTGCAAAAAATTTGTTTGCAAAAACTCATCCTAACATGGTATACTATTAAGTAGACAAAACAATCTACTGGAGATGATTGTATGCTAAACAAAACAACAACGGTAAGAGTGGATGTTGAAACGTATGAAGGCTTAAAGAAACTGGCTTCGGAGCTCAATCAACCAATGCAAAAGATAATTCAGGAAGCTCTTAAAGAGTACAAAAGGAAAGTCATGCTCTCTAAAACTCAAGAAGCTTTTGCTGCTCTTAAAGAAAACAAGAAGCTCTGGCAGGAGGAAATTGAAGAAAGGAAGCTTTGGGAAAACACGTTGCAGGATGGGATTGAGCAATGAATGCCAAAAGAGGAGAAATATGGCTTGTAGATTTAAATCCAACAAGAGGACATGAACAGAGTGGTGTTCGTCCAGCAGTGATAATTTCAGTGGACGAATTCAATTCATGTGCTGCTGAGCTGGTGGTTGTTGTACCAATCACAAGCAAGAATAAAAATATACCGCTGCATGTAGAAATACAGCCCGAAAACAGCGGACTTGCAGAAGTATCATTTGCAAAACCTGAAGATATACGCTCAATCTCAAAAGAAAGACTTGTCAAAAAGATAGGTCAACTTCCAGAAGTAAAAATGAAGGAACTGGAAGAGAAAATAAAGATTCTACTGGGGTTGTAGAAACGACTAATCTGTAGAAAATTAAAAAGGAGATGATGTATATGCCTGATAAACAACAAATTGAGTTTTTAAAAGAACTTAAAAAACTTTAGAAGAGTTGGCAAAATCGTCAAGGAATTAGAAGAAAAGCAGTAGTATAAAAAAGTTTAGCTGCAGAAACACCTACTGGGGCAATTGCAACATAGAACCCTTATGGAAACGTTTTCATAGCAGAGAACAGAAAAAGACAACAGCCTCAAGCACATTCAGGTTGGCTTCAAAGCTCTTTTTGGGGTTTGGCAGTATCTCAAAAATTTTGAGAATACTGAATTTGCAGAATCACCCTCAGCCAGAAGGGAACTGCAAAAGATAAGATTTTTTGAGTATTAGAAACCATTAGAATTTCTGTTCAAACCACTATTGCAAAACCTGCAAACAGGGTGTATAATAAAAATAGTTAGGAAAAGTGCACTTAAAACCTGTCAACAAAAATATAAAAAATAAAAACTACCACAGCTTTTGAGCTGTGGTTTTTGTTTTTTGTGTGGTATAATAAGAGATGTAAGCAAAAATTTTTAAAAGGTGATTTTGTGATGGTGTTTACAGTGGTAGTAAACAAAGAGGACAACTGGTATGTAGCTAAATGTGTGGAAAACAGTGTAGCCTTGCAGGGAAAAACTATTGAAGAAGCAATAGCAAACCTGAAAGAAGCTCTTGAACTCTATTATGAAGGGGAAGAAATACAAAAACCACAAATGCCACCATTGATAACTACTATAGAGGTGGCAGTATTAAATGTCTTCTAAGTATCCCTATTTTGCTGTTGAAATTTTAAAGCCACAATGGTATAATATACTCAAGAAAATGATTGCTAGAAGTGTATAAATTAGCTGTTTATAAAGAATGTCAAATTTTCTGCAAAAGTAAAAAGTGGCAGAGAGTAAAACGCAAAAAAGTAGCGAAAAGAAGGGGAGTAAAGCCACGATTGGTTTTTAAGGTAGCTTATTCAAAGCTGCTTGTCCAGTCGTGGCTTTTTGTATTTGTGAGAGCTTCAAAATTCTGTGTAGTTTTTTTGAAAATCATGGTATAACTATATTGAGAAAAAACTTTAGCAAAAAGAAGTTGATTTAGTCATGAGAAAACTTTTGAGCTTTATAGCAATTATAAGCCTGCTTTTAAGTTTTGCCTTCCCAGTAGCACATGCAGGGACAATTTCCAAAACAGTGCAGGCAGTATCAAACAAAGTCCAATACATTACAGCAGGAGAGTTTGTCACATCGCTTTTGATGGGTGCAAAAGTCAAACCCAATGGCATTGCTGACTACTGGGGCAAAGCTGTTTCTATGGGTTTGATACCTGCTGAGGTTAAAAAGGACAAGCCACTAACAAGAGCTCAGGCAAGCTATATTGTGTGGAAGTTAATAAATAGCGTGCCAGAGCTGAAAAACAAGAATATACCAGTCAAAGCAGAGATACTCACGCCATGGGATTTGACCATAAGAGGCAGAGGTTACCTGTATGACTTTTTAACAAATCTTAACTTTGTTATGTACTGGGCTGACTTGCTTGTGATTGACAACTACTATGCCGATGGAACAAGAGAAACCAAATATGTATGGGACACGCTAAAAGGCTATATCATGCGTGACGATTTTGAAAAATTCTTATATGACTTTGCTAAAAAGAATCCTGATAAACTGAAAGTAGCACCAAAAACTGAGGGCGGGTATATCAAATATGACCCAGCAACGAAGTCCTATTATTATTGCTTACCTTTTGAGAACGGAATAAAGAATTCTCTTTTATCCCCTGATACAAAATATGCAATAGACTTTGGAGGAACGAAATGGAATTTGGCGTATGACTTACGTCGTAACAAGTACTTAGAGGAGTATATCAAGAACTATCCGCGCAGGTTTGCTTTAGATTACACGAGGTTTGCACAGATGGCTGATGACTACACTAAAATCCCGCAGCTCTACAGAGAACCAATGCTCAGACTTGCCGACCTTGGCATTATCACTCCTGAGATGTCGCCACTGTTTGTTGCAAAGGTGCGATTTAACCCTGCAAAGATGCTCACACGCTCTGATGCCGTCCAGTTAATCACAAGAGTGTTCGATAAGTCAAAGCGGGATGTATATGATGAGTTTGTCTGGCAGTTAAGAGACTATGTTGATATGAACACAGGAATAGTTTACTTGTGGGATGATTATAAAAAGGATTATAAACCGCGAATGAGTATTTACAATAAAAGTGTATATAACAAACTGAAAAGTGGTGATGTACCTGTATTTTCTGAACCTAAAATAACATTCAGGATGGACAAGTTGAAACTGCTGGCGTTGATTAAAGAGATTATGAATGACCCTGTAGAAAAATATTATTGGACAAAATTTTGGAATAATAGAATTGGTAATTCATTTGTAGTATATTCTTTCGCTGGATTAGAGTTTTATTTACCTTATGGAAGGTTGCATTTGATACCGTGGGAAGATAAGGGATTTAATATTGTGAACTTTCCAGTAGGTTGGGTTACGCCGGTAGTACCAAAGGCATATCTGGCAGAGGTTAAAAAGGATTTTAAGTATTATACATCGAATAATGTTAAACTTCCACCGGATGGTATTGTAAAGCGGTATGGAGATGTATATATGTGGTATGTTAACCGTTTTGGAAGTATGAATATGGCATACTGGTGTTCAGTTAATCCTTCAAACAGCAATTTTTATCCAAACGCAAAAATTATGTATGCAAAACCAGACCCGAATATCAAATAGATTGAGAGGTGAGATGGTGTGGTAAGACGTAAAAAGAGCTTGTTCAGAGCTCTTTCTTTTTTAGTAGTGGTTTCAATCCTGCTCAGTTTATGCCCTGTATTCCCACCTGTGCTCAAAACAAAGGCTGAATACTATGCTGACAAAAGAGATACTGTTTATGAGGGTGGTTCTAATTTTAGTGATTACAAGGGTGTTAGCAGGAAGGATTGTGCTAGAAGTTATGGAGTACCAGAAGAAGTAATAGCCGCAAATCCCGATGAACTTTCTGCATCTGCAAAATCCAAATGTGAGAATGGACAATACGGGTATTCTAAAGATGGTAATAGTTATATTATCCCTCTCAACGTAGAGGCGACGATAGACAGGGGGTATGCGATATATGGCATACCCTAGGATGTGGCAGACAATTTCACAAAGGCACAGCCAGGGTTCAAGCAGGTCTCAAACGGTTACTTCTGGGCAAGTTTGCAGTCTGATGGGTATTATCATCTTTCCTCACCTGGTACTGGTGTAAGAGGGTATTTCAGATACTGGGGATTTTCACAAACAGGCAGTGTGCAGTCTGACAAGGAGTTCCCGTCTGACAGGGATGAGTATGCTCCTGTCACATCAGGCACAAAGATTATATACAAACCATGGACAAACTCTGTTGCAAGACAGATTTGTGCGGTTGCAGAGTCGTATAATCCCAACAATGTTGACCCTAAAGCAATTACCCAGACATGGCAGTCACTTTCGAGGTTCGTGGATATGAAAGGGCAGACTCTTGCAGATGCTATAAACATAGCACAGACACAGTCAGGTTCAAAGATAAATTCAGCATCAATGCTGGCTGATTATGCCATGATTTCTAACGCAACGTCTGTTGCAGGTGCTCAGGTTGTGCTTGTTTTACAGGAACCAGATGGTTGGGTGCATTACAGAACCTACGATGGCATACCAGATAAAGCAAAACCTCAGGTTACAACTGATACTATTGGCTACAAAGTTGCATCGGATAGTTACCTTGTCAAAACCAGCGATGGTAAGCTTAAGTACGACCCAGCAACTAACCAGGACCCTGTACTCTACGTTGACATTACTGGTAAGATGATAGATAACTATAACTCAGGTAGCAGCAAACTATACTTCAAGGCATTTAACTATACAAGAGACGATGTTACACAGTATGCGGTTGTGATTGATTCTGTTAAAGTAATTAAAAAGGGAACTGATAACAAAGATAAAGTAACAACTTTGAATTTGAATATTGTTGGCAAAGATTTAGAGGCAGCTCCTAGACGTAGTGACGATTTCATGAACATTACAGCAAGTTCGATAGGGGTTAAGATACCGAGGAGTTATTTACAGTATGGACAGGGTGATGCAACTGACGTTCCAATAACAGTAGAGATAACCGGGCATACAAAGGTTAACTTTAACAAAGGCACTCCAGCAGAGGGTAGTACAAAGAGTGTAACAGCGCAGATAGTTATTCAGCCAAGTTTACCAGCGCCAAAGATGGACAGTTTATCACCGATTCCAGCACAGACAGAGGTTACAATAGGGCAGAACAACACATACACACCCAGCAGTCTCAATTTCATGCTTAGCGGTAAAGCATCAGTTTCAAACCTGCCAGCATCTGCACAGATAACAAAATGGGAGTTTGACATCTCAGGCAATGGAACAACCAAGCCAACTATGACTGTGACAACCTCAAGCCCGACTGCTAACATAGATACAAACCACTCATCAGCAAAGTTCAATAACATTGACCCAAAGAGCCTGAGCTATAACAGTCAGGGTAAAGCGACAATCAACTTTGCAGCGAGGGCAAGGTATTATGCAAAAATAAACGGGGTTGAGTATCCTTCTGCATGGTCAACTTCAAAAAATGCACAAGCAACAGTTACGTTGAGATTAATGAGCAAGTTTTAGAACTTGCGCGAAGGTATGTAAGTGAGAATATAATACCATTAAAGTTTTTCGATGATGCACTTCATATTGCAGCAGCTATCGTAAACGAATGTAATATTTTAGTGTCTTGGAATTTCAAACATATAGTTAAGTATAAAACCATAGAAGGCATAAACGCAATTAACAGACTAATGGGATATAGGTAAATTCAATTGGTGTCACCACTTATGATTTTAGAAGAGAAGGAGTGATGAAGATACTTGAAACAAACGCAATGAGAGAATTGCACAAAATACAGGAAGAGATTTATGAAGAAACAAAATACATGACTGTGACAGAATTGATTAGATATTTCAAAGAAAACGCCAAAGAGGTAGAGAAAAAGTTAGAAGAGTTAAGAGAGAAAAACAGAAAAGAAATTGTTCAGTAAAACCTCAAGAATCCTCGCCTCTATGAGGCGGGGAGTAGGTCAAAGTAATAAACAAATCCAGAGTCAAACCTAAAAACAATGATGATATAGTAATTGTCAAATATTCCAGAAGAGTAAACAAAATCAGCCCGGTTGCTTGTGGTTTTTAACTTGCCCTACAATTAAGTTTGTAGCAAGTAGTTACTCTAAAATGAGCAGGGATTTAAGTCCCTGCTTTTTTCATTGAGAAAATTAAAGCCTTCAGAGGTGTTTTCTATGCCCAGTAGTATTCTTTTCAACATTCCACAGCATACATGTTTAAACTGTGGTGCTTGCTGTGGGCAAGTTCTGGCAACAAAAAGCGAGATTGAAGCAGTTAAAAGATATGTTGAAAACTCAATAAGCCAGGAAAAACAAAAAAGGCTACTTAGCCAGAAAAAACACCCTCTTGCCTGTCCTTATAGAGATATCCAAATGAAAAAGTGTGCAATATATCCTGTTAGACCTTTAATTTGCAGGCTTTTTGGAGTTGTTAAGGGGATGGAGTGCAAATATGGCAACAGCTATGAATTAGACGGTGAAAGGTTTCTAAGTCCTCATGAAGAGTATTTTTTTCCAAGCTTTTTAAAGGAAAGATAGTTTTTTAGCCGTTGCTATAGTGGTTGACTTTAGCTCTTGCAAAACAGACAAAAACCTGCTACAATATAATTAAAACATTTGCCATAAATGTAGCATTTAGGTGTTTATAAAGAATGTCAAATTTTTTAAAATCAAAAAAGCCAGATTTAACACCAACAAATGTTCGCTATTTATAACAAACTCAAGCCAATTCAAACTTTTTCAAAACCATGGCCGGTGGCAGGGTAGCTTGAAAGCTCAAGGCGGGCTTTGGCATGTAGCTAAAAGACAGACAGCTACTGGGGTAGCAAGACAGCAGTCAAACCCGAGAAAGGCTTTCGAGCCGGGGTATCAACAACAATAGCAAAAAGTTCAGGAGAAATGAGTGTAAACGATTACACAAAAGCCTCCCGCAATACCTAGCAGGAAGAAAAGAAAAGATAACTTGAAAGCCCGGACAATACCTTGTCCAGTAGTCTAAAAGTCCTAAAAATCTCTGCTTAAATTGTATTGCAGAAACTACAAATAGGGTGTATAATAAAAACAGTCGGCAAAACTGTGTTTAAAACCTGTCTACAAAAATGTAAAAATAAAAACTCTCATTGGGTAGAAGCTTGCTATTTATAGTTTGCCAAAAAAAAGAAAGAGGGGAAAAATGAATAAAAAATTAACACTATACTTTGATACTTCAGTAATAAGCCATCTGGACCATCCTGACAACCCTCAGAATACATTGATAACCCAAAAACTCTGGGACAGTTGCAGAAAACAGGAATATATTATTTTCATCTCGGAACTTGTGCTGATAGAGCTTGAAGGTTGTAACCCTGTAAAAAGGTCCAACTTGTATAATTATTTGCGGCAAATCAATTATAACCTAATATTTCTAACAGAAGAAATTAACAATCTTGCAGAAAAGTATATTAACGCAGGTATTATACCACAGAAGTACAAGTCAGATGCATTGCACATAGCAGCAGCAACCGTTTCAAACTGCGATTTTCTTGTATCATGGAACTTCAAACATATTGTACGTGCGAAAACTATATTGGGAGTCAATGGGATTAATAAACTGACAGGTTATAAAGAAATTCAAATTGTGGCTCCCAATATGCTTGTAGATGAGGAGTGATAGTTATGGAAAATGCTGTAATGCAAGAAATTCATCAGTTTCAGGAGAAATTTTATGAAGAAACAAAAGGTATGACTTTGCAAGAATTTTTAGAGTACGTACACAAAAGAGCAGAAAAAGTCAGAAAAGAGTTAGAAGAGTTTAAAGAGGAAAATGGGAAAGAAGTACTGAAACAATAAGAACCTTGTTTTCAAACCATGTTACAAAACTTAAAAATTCGATGTATAATTAAAACAGGCAGCAAAACCATGTTCAAAATGCGTCTACAAAAATGTAAAAATAAAAACCAAACCGCAGATTTTCTGCGGTTTTTGTTTTTGAGGAGCGTTCAAAATGCCAGAAAGACCACCAGGATTTCATATTCGAAAAGAACTTCAAAATCTAAAACTTCTCCTACCAGAAGTAACCCTTGTTCTCATTATGTTTGTAATACTTGTAGCTCAAATTCTTGTTGCTTTGCCGTACTGAGCTCTTGCAAAACAAACAAAAACCTGCTACAATATACTTAAAACATTTGCCAGAAGTGTATAAATTAGCTGTTTATACAGAATGTCAAATTTTCTACAAAAATAAAATATGGCATAGAGTAAAACGTAAAAAGAGTAACGAAAAGAAGGGGAGTAAAGCCACGATTGGTTTTTAAGGTAGCTTTGAATAAGTTGCTTATCCAGTCGTGGCTTTTTGTATTTGTAAAGCTATTTGAAATTTGTTTTTTAAAAGTATTGCAACCTTGTTAACAATGTAATATAGTTAATTTTAGAGTTAACAAATTTGTTAATGAGGTGGTTTTAATGAAAAATCCAGAGCTTTACAAAAAGATAGGGCAGAAACTACAGGAAGCAAGGAAGAAAGCTGGTCTTACTCAGGAAGCAGTTGCGGATTTCCTGGGTGTTAATAAAATTCTAATTTCATATTATGAAAACGGAACAAGAGAAATAAGTATTGCAACTCTGCGAAATCTTGCTAACTTATACGGTTATACAGTGGACTATTTTCTCTCTGATGATGAAACAAGAGAACCAGAAGTAAGTTTTTTGTTTCGTGCTGATGAGTTGGAAAAGGAAGACTTAGAAGTGATTGCAATGGCCAATAAGTTTTTAATTAATCTTGAGGAAATGAAAGAGATGCTTGCTCAAGAAAAGGAAGTGATTAAGAGTTGAACATAAAACAGGAAATGGAACTGTTGGCTCTTCAAACACGAAATAACCTGGGGATAGGATTGTTTGAAAAGGTGAATGTGTTCGACCTTTTGAGCAAGGTAGAGGGTATATCACTAATGGTGGTTGAAATGAGTGATAAAATATCCGGGATGCTTCTGAGTCGAAAAGATGAGAGCCTGATTGTTATAAACTCAAGAAAAACTTTGGGACATCAATATTTTACTGCTGCACATGAATATTACCACTTCAAATTTGACAGAAACATTTCTCATCGGATATGTCCAATCAAGAAGTTTGAGGATGAATACGAAGAAGAGTATAAAGCCAATCAATTTGCAGTAAACTTTTTGCTGCCAAGACAAGCGGTAGAGTTTATGCTCTCACGAAGAGTCAAAAACAGAAGTATTGAATTTGATGATGTAATTTTTTTGGAACAGTACTTTGAAGTGAGTCATCAACTAATGCTAATAAGACTTAAAGAACTTGGATACATCAATAAAAACCAGTATGAAGAGTTTAAAAAAAATGTTGTCAAAAGAGCATGTGAACTTGGGTACTCTGCGAGGTTATACAAACCCACATCTGATGAAGGAATAAAAGTTTATTCAAAGTATCTCGAGCTGGCAACAAGGTTGTATGAATCAGGCAGAATATCACGAGGTAAATATGAAGAACTGTTAATCGAAGGCGGTTATGCTGATGTAGTATTCAACGCACCAGAAGAGATAGAAGGTGTAGAAAATGAGATTGAAGATGCCGATATTTTTTGACAATGATTGTATTTGTTCATTTTCATGGGTAAACCGTCTTGATATTCTAATAACTCTTTTCGAGAACAACATCTACATTCCAGCCAACGTAATTCGAGAAATTGAACGACTTAAATTCACAAAAAGTAAATATGTGTACGAGAATATCAAAAGGCAAATAGAATCAGGTAGTTTCAAAGTTGCAGAACTAACTCCGTCTGATGAGTTTTTCCCTGAGTATATTCAACTCACTGATAAAGATAATATAAACAGAATAGGAGAGGGTGAAGCAGAAGCAATTGCTCTTGCAAAACAATACAATGGTACTCTTGCCAGTAACAATCTTAAAGATGTGCTGCCAAACATTCAACCAGATCATCCACCATTAATAACAACCGAAACAATTCTGTACCTTGCATATCAGCAAAAACTCATAAGCTTTCAGGAAGGACAACAAATTTTAGATGAGATGCAACTAAGGAAAAGAAAACTTTCAACTTACAGTTTTTTTGAACTTCTTGACAAGTACAAGGAAACCATTTAAAAAACTTCACAATTTCGAACTACAGTGGTATAATATACTCAGAATAAATTGCCAGAAATACACTTTTTAGGTGTTTATACAGAATGTCAAATTTTTTGTTGTTGAAATTTTAAAGCCACAATGGTATAATATACTCAAGAAAATAATTGCCAGAAGTGTATAAATTAGCTGTTTATAAAGAATGTCAAATTTTCTACAAGAGCAGAAAGTAGCAGAGAGTAAAACGCAAAAAAAGTAGCGAAAAGAAGGGGAGTAAAGCCACGATTGGTTTTTAAGGTAGCTTATTCAAAGCTGCCTGTCCAGTCGTGGCTTTTTGTATTTGTAAAGCTACTTAAATTTTGTGTAGCTTTTTCAAAAACTGCGGTATAACTTATAACAGGGAAAACCTAAAAAAAGGAGTTGGTTTAGTCATGAGAATGCCTTTGCCCCCAACTTGAAATTTTCAGACTGCAAGGTTATTATTAACAATGAGTAAAAAAAATGAAAGGGAGTGGTTTTCATGGTTAAGAAAATGTTCAAAAAGGTTGCTGCGATACTGCTAATGGTCATACTTGTGGTTTTAACCGCATGTGGTAATACAACAGCAACAAAAAGCAAAACAGAGATGGTTGCAACTGCTACCAAGTCCCAGTCGCAGTCACAACCATCAACACAGAGCAAACCTGTTGCAGAAATCACCACTGCAAAGGGTTTTACAGAGGCGCTTTTGCTAAATGCCGGGTACAATCTGCCAAAGTATGATGAGGCAAAACGCCTCGGACTTGTTCCACCAGAAGTCAAAAACCCCAACACTGTCCTGACACGTGCCCAGGCATCATACATTATCTGGAACGCCATTAACAAAATTGACAAACTCAAAGCACAAAACATACCTGTCAGCACTGCGGTGTATGACCTGTGGGATAGTTACCTGTCCGGCAAGGACGTAGTAATGAATCCTGGCTACAGCACTTTTGGAGCATATCAGATGTTCGACTTTTTGCGCTACGAAATCTACTACCCGGACGGTTCACAGGAAGTTAAATACATCTTCAACCCGATCAGATTCAACGGCAACCGCAAACTTTACACAATTGACGATGTCAGAGATTTGATTCGGACATTTAAGAAAAAGTACCCGAACAAACTTGTTGTTGAACTACCAAAAAGGCCAAACATAATCGTGATTAAAAATGCAGTAAAGACAGTCAGTGGACATCGCAAAAACCCCAAAACCTTCAAACCAGAATATGTCACGCTAAAACTCAAAGGTGATGCTTACTATGTCCTGTTTGAACGCAACAAACTACCATACGCAAATTCGTTTTATATCCTTGACAACGGGCAGAGAACACCATACAAACCGGTGCTCTTGCTCTACACAGGTTGGGTAGATGAAAAAAATGCAGTTATAGAAAGTTACCTCAAAGAATTTATGAGCACAGATGAGAAGGCAATAAAGGAAATAGACCATTATATTCGTCCCAAACTGGATTTGAGATACAACAGGTACATTTACGAGTGGGTAAAGAGTCTGCCCAGAAGATGGAAGTATGAAGACTGGCGCAGGTTTGAAGAAAGAGGATACATCGAAGACTACAAGGCTATCCCAAAACTCTATAGAGAACCCGTTTTGCACATGCTTGACCTTGGCATATATGTCTGGGACACATCACCGTTTTACCTGCAAAAGTTCCGTGCAAAGCCCGGCAAGACTCTTACAGAGTCAGAGGCAAAACAGTTTTTGACAAGGCTTTTTAGCAAGTCCAAGCGCGACGTGTTTGACGAGTACACAGGCCCCGTACAGTTGTACTTTACAAAAAACGGTGATGTCATCTGTGGCGGGGCCAACATAGGCAACGTCGATAACTACACAAAAATTGACTATACAAAAACAGCCTATATAGGAAGAAACGGGGCGATATTCAGCACACCAACCGTCACACTGCGCTTGAATCCCGCACTTGTTGATGAGTTGAAATTCAGAAAGTATGATGCTGAAAACAATAAAAAACAAGCATGGTTTACGCAACCATACCTTGTATGGGGAGTGTACCAGGATAGTCTATCTTCTGCCGGTGTTGTGGGACTTGCACATATCAACGATTTATTGAGTAATATTGCAATCTATGAAGGTGTGTACTTCTCATTTGAACCGGGTCCGCTGTTTTATGAGCATGCACGGTTGCCTTTAGGTATTTACAACGACCCATCACAGTACCTGCTTGCGCCAAGGTTGACAGCAGTATCGCACAGAGTACCGGATGCATACCAGAAGCGTGCAATGGATGATGGTAAGTACTATTACAACCTAAAGAACAAAGCGCTTATTCCCAACAAGCCCGGTGTGCTTGTGCAGTATGGCGATGTGTATGCTTACAGGTATGCTTTTAACCCGGACTGACCACAAACATTTTTGACAGTATACTACGAGAAACCGAGCAAGTTAAGACCGGGTGTTAAGTTCATAGTTGCAAAGCCTGACCCGAAATACAAGTAAAGGGAGGGAGAAAAGAGCAATGCGCTTTTGCTTGGTGTGCAGGACTGCAAAATCGGTCCTGCTCATGCTTGCAGTCCTGCTACTTTCCATTTTCCCAAACCCTGCCTTTTTCCAACCTGCAAAAGCAGAGTCACAGTATTATGAAAAAAAAGAATTGCGTGTCCCAGCAAACTCAAATCTTACAAGATAATTCTTCCATTGACCATGCCAGCTTTTGTGACAATTGCAGTGTTCAATTTCCTTGGTGCGTGGAATGACCTTTTGATACCCCTGGTTTTGATACAAACACCGGAAAAGATGACCCTGCCTGTTGGACTTTTGAATTTTAGAGGGATGTACGAAGCAGAGCTTACCAAAATGTTTTCAGCAGTTGTAATCTCTGCAATACCAAGCATAATAATTTACTTTGTTTTGCAGGACAAACTTTTAAAAGGCATGATAGCCGGTGCTGTGAAGGGATGATTGCTTTGATTCCTGATTTTAAGTTTTGTGAATAAAATTGAGAAACCATCAATCTTAAATTTAGTGCATTGATCTTAAAACATTTCCCACTATAATTATAAGTACACAAAACAAAAACTCTCAGGAGGAGATTGTATTATGAAAAAGTGTAAAAGAGTTGTCAGTATTTTGGTAATTTTAATTCTTATGTTAAGCTTGTTTGGTTCATTGCCACAATTTGTTTTTGCTGCCACAATTACTAGTGGTGCAGGGAGCTATACTGATACTCTACCAAGTGGACAAGTTGGACCACCTGCAACTGTTTACAAAACCTCTAATTTGACAGGGGCAATTCCTACTAACAGCTGGGAAAGCTCAATTTTAAGGTCGCAGTATTCAGAAGCTATGTATCCTCACCCACTGTCTGTAAAGTTTACTTCTAACGGATTAGAAATTGGCAAGCCTGTTAAAAGCGGAGAGGGAACAAGTGGATACACAGGCAGATTTGTGTTGTGGCAACACAGGGCTGATATGACAATTAAAAATTCAAGTTACAGCAGTTACACAGATGCACGTGCAGACAAGATGACAGATTGGTCATTTGATGGTGTTTTGACAAGTGGAACAACAAACGTATTAAAAGCAACTATAACAAAGGGAAGTCCTTATATTTATTTCGATTTCCCTACAGGCAAACCTCAAATAGTATTTCCTTCTGTTCCCACTGTGTTCTATGGCAGTAGCAGTAGCCAGTATTTAGGTATAACAATAAATGGGATAAGTTATGGATTGTTTGCACCTTCAGGATCAACCTGGAGTGGTATTGGTACAACAACTCTAACGTGTAATTTACCAAGCGGCAAGACATACTTTTCTATTGCTGTTCTACCCGATAACACAACTACTACATTAAACTATTTTAAAGATAGAGCTTATGCGTTTATAACGAATACTCAGGTGTCATGGTCATATAATGCGAATACAAGTGAGGTTACAACAACATTTACAATTACCACAACAGCAAAAGAAGGCACAAATTTAGACACAATCATATGTCTTTATCCTCATCAATGGCGCAATAACTCATTGTCATATTTGTCATATACCTATAACACAGTTAGAGGGCTCATGAAAACAATATCAGGAAGAAATTTCACAACTAAATATAAGTTCTATGGTATATTACCCATTATGCCGCTTAATGGTTCTGACACAGCTACATTGAATTCCTTGCTCAATAGTGAATCTACTTCAATTTCATCATCAGATACTTACTGGAATGGGAAAGAACAAAACAGGGTTTCATCTATTGTTCAACTTGCGAAGATGAACAATAATACAACGGTATTAAACAATGCTATATCTGCTTTGAAGAACAATCTGCAAGATTGGTTTACTTATAGTGGTTCTACAGACAGCAAGTATTTCTATTACAATTCTACATGGGGAACACTTATAGGCTATCCGCCAAGTTATGGCACAAATGACCAGATAAATGATCATCACTTCCATTATGGTTATTTTATAAATGCAGCTGCGCAAATAGCTTTGGTAGATAAAAGCTGGGCAGCTCAGAATCAATGGGGTGGCATGGTAAACTTGCTTATAAAAGATATTGCAAACTGGGACAGAACAGATACAAGATTTCCATTCTTGAGATATTTTGACCCGTATGAAGGGCATTCATGGGCAAGTGGTCATGCAAACTTTGTGGATGGTAACAATCAGGAGTCATTCTCTGAAGCAATGAATGCATGGCAGGCTATAATTTTATGGGGTACAGTAACTGGGCAGACAGCAATCCGCGACTTGGGAATATATTTATACACAACTGAGGCAGAAGCCACATACAATTATGTGTTTGATTTATATAAAGATGTAATAGACCATAGCGGGGTTTATAATTGGAATTACGCATCCTTAATTTGGGGCGGAAAATACTGTGCTGAGATTTGGTGGGATGCAGGCTCAGTTGCAAATTTTGCAGCACAGAGCAGAGGTATCGAGCTTTTGCCAATAACAGGCGGTTCATTCTACCTTGCAAAAGATAAAACATATGTACAGAATTATTACAACGAAATGCTGACTCAAGCTGGGACAAGTGAGCCATCATCATGGCAGGATATTTGGTATATGTATTTAGCTTTAGCAAATCCATCATTAGCACTTTCTAAGTGGAATACATCAATACCAAATGAAACTGGTCAATCAAAATCCTTTACCTATGTATGGTTAAATGCCCTCAATACATTAGGGACACCGGATTTTAGCACAACAGCAAACTATCCGCTTTATCAGGTATTCAATAAAAATGGAACAAAAACTTATGTTGTATACAATCCGACAGACACACAACTAACTGTTACATTTTCTGATGGAAAAGTAGTCACAGCTTCTGCGAATAGCTTAACTGTGGACAGTGGTGGGGCAAGTACTCAAACAAACATTGCTTTGAACAAACCAGCAACAGCTTCATCGGTAGAAAACTCCAATTATCCGGCAGCATATGCATTTGATGGTAATTTATCAACTCGTTGGTCATCTGCATTCTCAGACCCGCAGTGGATTGCGGTTGACTTAGGTGCAACCTATAATATCACAGGTGTGAAACTATACTGGGAGACAGCATATGCAAAGTCGTTCCAGATTCAAGTATCAACAGACAATACAAACTGGACTACAGTCTATTCTACAACAAGTGGCACAGGTGGGATTAATAACATAACGTTTACGCCAATCAATGCACGCTATGTAAGAATGTACGGGACAGAGCGTGGCACACAATGGGGATATTCTTTGTGGGAGTTTGAAGTTTATGGAACTCAGAGTGGCAGTGCACAATACTTACCTCAAACTACATGGTATTTATTCAATCAGCAAACAAGCGGAGTTACACCAAGTGGAGAGAATTTGCAAACAACGAACAGTTCTGTTACGGGATGGCAGCCAACTACTACTATAACAACTACCACAAAGCATTGGTATTCACCTGCAATCAATGGCACGTACAAAGCAGGAACATGGCAATTTATATTGTGGACAAACAGTCCAGGTTCTTCTTCTCAAGTTAAAGTGGAAATCTATAAAGTAAACAGCGATGGAAGTGGAGCAACATTGATTGGTTCTCAGACAGTTGATGTAAATACAACTGGTACAGGCAATCATCAATCAGTTTTCAATATTTCTACCTCTTCCGATGTTAGTTTCAACAATCAAAGAATAAGAATTTCAATTACAAAAGTTTCTGGGGTAGATTGTACGATGGCTTATAATACCAATGATTTTCCGACAAGGTTGATTACGCCTGCTCCGTAAAAGCGTATTGTCATACAATATTAGGATTTTTTGGGCTTTATAATACAAATAGCTACCTTTTGAAAAAGTAGCTATTTTTTTGTGAATTTAACCTCTTGAATGTTTAGAAAAAATTCAATATTTTTTCTAAAAACAAATTCAAAAATTACTAAACAAAGACAAAAATTTTACAAAAATATACTGACAACGGGCAAAGAAGTATGATTTATAGGGGATTTTTTAAAATTTTTAGGGTTTACAGAAGTTAATTGTGAATTTATAATAAAATCACTAACAACAAAGAAGAGTAAATAGGATATTTGTCCAATTAATTAGAAGATGTATTTAATATTATGATTAAAAATTTAGAGATTGTTATACATGACTTGGACTGTGATTGTATTTTGACTTGAAAGGAGGAGGAAAAGTGAATAACTCTTTATTTGTAAACCTTCTAATTATAAGTGTATTGGCTTATGGCACGGGAACATTATTTATGAAAAAGGTTTGTAAAAATTGTTTTGTGAACAACAAAAGTTGGATAATAATATTAAGTATTATCTTTGTAGGAATTCACTTTGCAGTTTTTATCGAATTTGTATTATTTAAGATCTGGCTGGTATTGAACCTTGTTGCAATGATGATTTTGTATTACTATAAAAAGGTTATAGAGAAAGAATTATTCTTCAAAAATTCTTTTAAAATTTTAAAATCGGAAAAGAAAAAAAAATTCATAATTGTGGGTTTGATGGTTTACATAATTTTTAGCTTCCTGATAAATTATTATACAACTCTTATTTATATTCCCAAAGAAAATATTAATTACAAGTTTATCATATTAATTGATGTTTTTAGCATGTTTTTAGTAGAAGCAATAAATATATTTTGTTTTGCATCTCTCATATCTTATTATTATCTTCCCAAGGTAATAATTTGGGGTGAAAATTTAACAAAATATGAGGGATGGCTTATTGAAGAGTCAGAAAAAAACTATTTATTGAAAGAAAAATTTTCAGGCAAGATAATAACCATTAAGAAGGATGTGATTAACCAAATTGTAATTGTGGGAGAAGGAATTTGAGTTTAAAGTGCAAAAGAAACAAATTTATTGATAGAAAAATATATTTTTTAAAAGGTATTGACAAAAAAATAAATTGATTGTACAATATAATTGTCAGAAAATTAAGATATATGTCGTTAAATTAATCATAAATATCGGCAATAAGTAAAATATGACAGAAAAAATGGCTTTAACGCCTTAAAAAGGCGTTAAAAATAAAACTATATGTAAAGGGAGGTTTTAAAGATGAGGTACAGAAAGCTTTTAAAAGTCTTACTGGCTGCTTTGATGTGTGTTGTGTTGGCTAATCCTTTTTATGCACAGGCAGCCATAACACTTACCTCTAATGCAAGTGGGACATACGATGGTTACTACTACGAGTTGTGGAAGGACACAGGGAATACTACCATGACAGTTGACACAGGAGGAAGATTTAGCTGTCAGTGGAGTAATATTAACAATGCACTCTTCAGAACAGGTAAAAAGTTTAGTACTGCATGGAATCAGCTTGGGACTGTAAAGATTACCTACTCTGCTACCTACAATCCAAATGGCAATTCCTATCTCTGCATTTATGGATGGTCAAAAAATCCACTTGTTGAATTTTATATCGTTGAAAGCTGGGGTTCATGGCGTCCACCCGGGGCAACGTCACTTGGCACTGTAACAATTGATGGAGGAACATATGATATTTATAGGACAACTCGTGTTAACCAGCCATCAATTGAAGGAACAAGAACATTTGATCAGTACTGGAGCGTTAGAACATCGAAAAGAACAAGTGGTACTGTTACTGTAACAGATCATTTCAGAGCATGGGCTGCAAAAGGTTTGAACCTGGGTACAATTGACCAGATTACACTCTGTGTGGAAGGTTACCAGAGCAGTGGCTCAGCTAATATAACACAAAATACGTTCTCTATAACAAGTGATTCGAGTGGTGGAGGTTCAACTACGCCAACTACTACTAAAGTAGAATGCGAAAATATGTCGCTGAGTGGTCAGTATGCATCAAAAATTACTTCACCATTCTCAGGAGTAGCTTTATATGCTAATAATGATAAAGCATATTATACTCAATATTTTGCTAATTCAACCCATACTTTCTCTCTCCGCGGTTGTTCAAGTAACTCCAACACGGCAGCGGTTGACTTACGAATTGGCGGTACAAAGGTGGGTACATTCTACTTTACAGGCACAACACCAACTGTACAGACGTTAAGTAATATATCTCATCCAACGGGTAATCAAACAATTGAACTTGTAGTAACATCTGACAATGGTACATGGGATGTATATTTAGATTATCTGGAGATTAAGTAATGTCTCCTGTTGAATTCAAGGGGCTACCTCATATCATCAGAGATAGGTAGCCCCTTGTTTTTGTGTTGTATATTTACTCTAATAATTCTGCATGGAGTAGTGATTGAAGCAATTGAATAATATATAGGGTATAGAGAATGCAAAGTATATTTGTGCTGTGTCTCATGAAAAGTGTGTAGATTTAACTTTTTTAAATACAAATCTGTTTTTGCACAGCTGATCCAACATGGTGGGACTCAATGTTTGGCGGAAGTACAATATCCAAATATGTTGAAGGTTATACAACATTAAAGAGTATCTTTGGAAAAGAAATCAATTCTTCGATCATTCAATCCTGTGATAGGAATATTGGTCAGGCTATAATTTATATAAGCCCCTATGTAAGTGCATCTACACATACTTTAACTCAGCGAAAAGGTATTTTAATGCATGAGATGGGACACGCTATGGGCTTAGGTCATCATAGTTGTTCGGACTCAAGAAATAGCTATTCAGCTGATAGTTATGGAAGTATTATGGATTACAGTTATACCGAAGAATACCCAACTGTACATGATATATGTGACATTGAAATAATTTTGAGTATTTAACAGATAGTTATGAGGAGGTTGGGTCAAAATGAAAAAAAGCGTTAAAATTAGTTGTATACTTATAATAGTGATCCTGCTTTTTAGCTTACCGTTTTTGAGTTATATAAAGAAAAATACGAACAAAATGAAAAATTATGAGAAACCAATTATATATTATGACCCTTTAAAAAGTTATCAACATTTGACTTTTGAGTACTACGTCAAAAATTCACAAGCGGTAATTGCAGGCAAAGCAGTCAAAAAAGAAGAAACAACTGAAACAGTACAGGCAATACCAGGAACAAACGTATATGAATTACAATCAAAATTGGGAACACCGTCAACTGCGGTGAATAGATTATATGTAACTGTTGAAGTTGAGAAAGTCCTAAAAGGAAATGTGGATGACAGGCAAATTGAGCTTTGTTTTGCATTGTATGATCCATTTAATAAATCAGATCTTTTTGAGATGAAACCTGGTGAAAAATTTGTTTTTATGATTGAGAAAAGAAAAGACAAACCAGGTGTGTGGTGGATTGCGACTGAGAATAGATTTATATTTAAAGTTAATAGCGACAACACCGTGTATCCTGCATGCTGGTGGTACGAAGAGAGGTATAAAAAGAGATTTTTTAATATAACCTTGGAAAAACTTTGTGAAGAAATTAACAGAATCGACAAACTTGAAAAAATTCCTGTAATGGATGAAATTCCGAAAGAGGCTTGGAAAAAAGTTGAGGAAGCAAGAAGAAGATAATTGTTCAACACAGCAATGAATAAAAAAAGCCCCCTTCTTTGAGAAAGCTTAGGCGAAGATCCATAAATTTTCAGAAGGAGGCTTCTTTAATGGTTATGCAATTTTCACTTGAATTAAAGTTTATTAGAAAAATTGTATTTTCTATGGAATAAGCAGTGGATCACAAATTGCCAAGTATATTTTACTACTATCATTATTCACTAAACTTTGAAACTCTATTGCCAGGTAATTAACCCCCGCTATATTCAGAGTTGCCGATTTTGCATCATCATAAAGTTCACAGGTATACTCTCCAAGAAGTTCATTATCACCGAAAATCCTTATTGTTCCTCTTGCACCTTTTAAAGAAGAATCTAACACGCCATATTTAAATTGGAATTTTGTATATTTGCCATGTAGTTTATATATTAGTCTAAATTGTCTATCTTTATAAGCCCAATCATACCACCATATATTTTTGTAAAACTTTTTTCCATTTATAACAACATCGGTTGCATTAAAACCAAAATCATACCAAGAGCCCCCTCTATCAAAATATGCTAAATCACTCAGCCAGACACATTTTTATTTTTCACAAAAGCACCTATTTCTACTTTTTTAGCTTGATCATTGAAGATATAACCCATATCTCCAACACTCAAGAAGGTTTTGAGCATGGAATCAAAGTGGACGTATCTTCTGCCATTATAGTTTATAAAGGGTATTTCTTTTGCTGCACTGATTCCATTGATCACAATATCGTAATATGAGAGTTTGGGCATTGAAGCCACTTTCTTCTGAAGTTCATCGTTTTTCTTTTTAAGTAAAGCTATGTCGTTTTTTAGCTTTTGATTTTCGGTTTTCAGAGTATTATAATCTTTCAGCAGCTTTTCATAAAGCGCTTTATAATTTGTTGAAGATGAAGCTATTGCTGACAGGGTAAAAAGAATACACACCACAAATGAGATTATTGCAATTCTTCTTTTCACAAAACATCTCCTCCTCAATAGTTTGATTTTTGCTGTATTAAATTTTACAAAAAAAAGAAAGATTGTCAATACATATTATACAAAAAGTGTTGTACAGAACAAAAACTGGACAGAGAAATTTTAAAATGTTTAAAATTATCATATCCAGATTGATCTTTTGGAGGAGATTTGTAAAAATGAAAAAGAGATTCTTGGTCAAAAGGATATTCGATGGATATTCGTTTATCACAGACAATGTTCTGGTTGTAGAGGATGGGGTAATTCTGGGGACACAAAAAGGAATTGATACTGAAAAAGATGAGGTTATAGACAGAAGAGATTTTATTCTATCACCTGGCTTTTTTGACAAACACACCCATGGTATTGGTGGGGTTGATTTTTTTGATATTACTGAGGATGATTTAATAAAAGTTCAAACCTACTATTTTAAACATGGTGTTACAACTGTGCTGCCGACAATTGTCTCAGCTCCGTTTGAAAACATATATAAGCTTGCAAAAGCAATTAAAAAAGCCAAGAAAAACCCAAATTTTAAACTAAATATCCCCGGAATATTCTTAGAAGGACCATTTATAAACCCTGCAAAAAAAGGTGCACATGATGAGAGATTTTTGCAAATACCAACAGCTGAGAAGCTTGAAGAACTTACTGCAAACTGTGAAGAAAAGATTCTTGACATTGCAATAGCACCAGAGCTTCTTGAAAATCCTGACGAGTTTTTTGCAAAGGCAAATGCAGATGGCATTAATATCTCTCTTGGCCACACAAACAGCAGCTTTGAGGTGGCAAAACAAGCCCATGAACTTGGTGCAAAAAATATTGTTCACCTTTTCAACGCAATGCCACAGCTACATCACAGACAAAATTCTATTACAACCTATGCTCTTTTGAGCGATATAAAAGTGGAGCTAATTTGCGACCTTATTCACCTGTCCCCTGAGATTATCAAGCTTACCTATAAACTAAAAGGTGCAGAGAATATAATCCTTATCAGTGATTCCATTGCTGCAACAGACCTTTGTGACGGTGAATACTATTTGGGAAGCCTGAAAGTAAAAGTTGAGAATGGAATTTGCAAATTGGAAGATAACACTATTGCCGGCAGCACGCTTACGATTGATAGAGCGATAAAGAATCTTGTAAAAATTGGGATTGAATTGGAAGATGCTCTCATGGCAGCAACCTGCAATCCATCAAGGCTTTTCTCACTTAGGTGTGGAGTAATAAAGGAAGGCTTTTTGGCAGATTTTGTATTGATGGATGAGGATTTGAATGTAAAAGAGGTATATGCTGGGGGAGAGCTTGTGTATAAAGACACATGAATTTTTCAAAGAACCATGGAACTGTCCTGTTTTTGCAGCTCAAAAAATGCTTATATTTAGGATACCCTTTCTAAAATTCAGTGTATTTACTTATAAAGTGCTATTAAATTAGAATGAAACACATAGAAACTGTCAAAACAAAGGGAGGCAGATAAAAATGTTCAAAAAAATTGCATGTTACATAACAGCAAAAGATCAGGGCACTGCAATGCAGCAGGCAGACAATATAAAAGAGAGCGAGAAGATAGAAAAGGAGTCTGTTATAACAATTGAGCCATCCAGTTCATTTCAAGAGGTAATAGGTTTTGGTGGAGCACTCACTGAAGCTGCTGCAGTGAACATACTATCACTTTTGCCACAGCAGCAAGAAGAGGTTTTAAGAGGCTACTTTGACCCGGAAAATGGGCTTGGTTACAAACTCTGCAGGATCCACATGAACAGCTGTGATTTTTGTATAAGTACCTACAGCTGTGATGATGTTGAAGGCGATGTTGAATTAAAGCACTTTAACATAGAACGTGACAAAAAGATGATAATTCTGCTTCTGAAAAGAATAAAGGAATATTGCGAAGACCTAAAAATTCTCGTCTCTCCCTGGAGTCCGCCTGCATGGATGAAAACAAATGGTGATATGTGCCATGGTGGGAAGCTAAAAGAGGAGTACAAAAAGACATGGGCAAGGTTTTTCTGCAAGTTTATAAAGGCTTACAAGGAAGAAGAGATTGATATATGGGCTGTGACAGTTCAAAATGAACCGATGGCAACTCAGGTGTGGGAGTCGTGTATATACACAGCTGAAGAGGAAAGGGATTTTGTTAAGAATTACCTGGGACCAACTTTGGAAGAAGAAGGGCTTTCGCATGTAAAAATACTTGTATGGGACCACAACAAAGACATTATTTATGAGAGAGCAAAGACAATTTTAAGCGACAGAGAAGCTGCCAAGTATGTGTGGGGAGTTGCATTCCACTGGTATGGAGGAGACCACTTTGACCAGCTCAAAAAGATAAAGGAAGAGTTTCCAGATGTGAATCTGGTGTTTACAGAAGGTTGTCAGGAAGGTGGGGTAAAACCTGGCTCGTGGGAGCTTGGAGAAAGGTATGCTCATGAGATAATTGGTGATTTTAACAGCTACACAATTGGATTTATGGATTGGAACATGGTCTTAGATACTATGGGTGGCCCCAATCATGTTGGAAACTTCTGTGATGCACCCATAATTGTTGATACAAAATCAAAATTAATCTATTACCAGAACGCATATTATTATATAGGGCATTTTTCTAAATTCATAAAGCCGGGTGCCAGAGTAGTCAGAAGCAGCTGCAGTGATGCAAGACTTGAGGTTCTGGCAGCAAAAAACCAGGATGATACTTTGGCAGTGGTTGTTTTAAATAAAAATCCGGAAGAAATAGAGTTCAACATGGTCATTGAGGATAAAATATTTTACGGGAAATCCCCGGCAAGGTCTATATCAACTATTGTTCTGGGAAAATAAGATGTAAAATAAAAATGGTGGGTGAAAAAGCCCACCTTTAATTTTCAAATATTTGCGCTGTGAGCTCAAGCAGGCTCCTGGCATTTTGAACAGCACAGCCATTTACATCATTGTTGAAATACACATAAATCTCATTGCAAACCTTTGCATATTGTCTTATCTCGTCTGCCAGTTCTTTTAGCTGCTTATCTGAATAACTTGAGCTATAAAGGCTCTGTGGACCGTGCATTCTAATGTAGCAAAAGTGTGCTGTCACAACTTTTGCCCCGGGGTAGCGTGATGAGTCTGCTATTACCCAGGCTGCATTAAAACTTTTTAAAATCTCATAAACCTGTTCATTGCACCAGCTTTTATGCCTGAATTCCAGAGCAAATCTAAACTTTTCTTTTCCTCTCAAAAAATTTATTAGCTTTTGCAGATTTTCCTCATCTTTCTTAAAGCCTGGAGGAAATTGTAGAAGAATAGGTCCAAGTTTTTCTTTGAGCAGCTCTATCCTGCTTTTGAACTTTTCCCATTCATCATCTACTTCAAAAAGCCTTTTTAAATGTGTTATGGACCGTGGAGCTTTAACAGAGAAAACAAAACCCTCCGGGGTGGAATTGTACCAGTTTATTATAGTTTTTTGCTGTGGCAGATGGTAAAAAGAAGAGTTGACTTCGCAGGTAACAAAATGTTTTGAGTAAAACTCAAGCCTTTTTTCATGGGGCAAACTGGCAGGGTAAAAAATTTCTTTCCAGTGAGAATATGCCCAGCCGGATGTTCCTATGTAAAGTTTGTTTAGCATTGCAACTTCCCCCAAACCTTCTGTGTTTGAATAAACTGAAAAGTTTTTTTACTTTACAATATACACCTCTTCCCATGTATGGAAATTATCTTTTATCAAGAATATAGCAAGAAGACTCCATCTTCTGTAAGATGGAGATGAATTGCTAAAAATGTGATAAAATATTTCTGGGTGATGTTAAATGTACAAAACACAAAAAAATCATATAAGATGTGATAAGAAAACATACAAAATTTTGCGAAAGCTTTGTCACTTTTCAAAAAACCTGTACAACTTTGCTCTGTATCATATAAGACAGCACTATTTTCAAACTCATAAACACCTGCGATATGAAAGTGTATATCACATTGCAAAAGGCAACGAAAACTATATGCTTTTGCCATCACAGGTTGCACAGCAGACACTTATTTCGGTGGATGAATCTTTTAAATCTTTTCTGAGCTTGTTGAAAGCCAAAAAAGAAGGAAAGGTAAAAGAGAAGGTATTAATGCCCAGATACCTACCCAAGGATGGGATGTACCAGATAGTTTTCCCAAAAGACCAGTTCAAAATAGAAGACAGAAAAGTGAGACTTAGTCTTGGCAGAAGTTTTTCAAAGGAGTTTGGGGTAAGATACTTATATTTTGATTTGCCAAAAAACATTGCAGGAAAAAAGATTAAGGAAGTCAGGATAATTCCGAGATACCATGGGAAATGGTTTGAAATTGAGTATGTGTATGAGGAAAAAGAGCAGGATTGTAAGCTTGACAAAAGCAGGATTTTGGCAATAGACTTAGGGTTAAACAACTTTGCAGCGCTTACGGATACCATTGGGACTGCCTTTTTGATAGAGGGCAGGTTTTTAAAATCAGTCAACCGATGGTACAATAAAGAAAAAGCAAGGCTGCAAAGTGTATACTCCAAACAGGGAATCAAATATGGTTCAAAACTTGCTCAAATTTCTCTTAAAAGACAGCATATAGTTGAGAACTTTTTAAATCAGGCTGTAAACGTTGTAGTTAAGCACTGTCTGGAAAATAAAATAGGAATAGTTGTTGTGGGTAATATGAAAGAGATAAAGAAGGAGATAGAACTGGGGAAGGTGAACAATCAGAACTTTGTGGGAATCCCATACAAGAGGTTTAAGCAAAAATTAGAAGCAAAGTGCAGGTTATATGGGATAGAGTATGTGGAGGTAGAGGAAAGCTACACATCACAGAGGTGCAGCAGATGTGGGGTGGTTGACAAGAGTAACAGAAAGCACAGGGGCTTGTATGTATGCAAGAAATGTGGGAATGTATTGAATGCAGATATAAATGGAGCGATAAACATACTTTTGAAGGTAGCTGGTGAGTCTGCGATAAAGCAGATAATCAGTAGCGGGTGTGTGAACCATCCTGTGAGAATAAGGGTAGCTTAAAATGCTACCAAACTTCTCGCGAAGCCTCCACCTCTTCAGGTGGATGGTAGTTCACACCTTTTTCTTTCAGAAAATCAACAAGTCCCTTTACTTCAAGTGTACCACCGATTGTTGTGTAAAGAGGATTTACAATTGCAATATTTAAGCTGGAAGGAACAGATTGTTTTTCTTTTAATACTTTGTATATAATCTTGCCTGCAATCTTTCCTTTATAATAATAATCAATTCCAACAAACACATCTTCATATCTGAAAAGCATATCATTGAAAAGGGAAACCATAAAAATTCCGCTGTTTTTCAGGCTTGACAGTGCCTGGGCTATTTCTTTAGAATTGTAAACATTGCACATTACGATTGCATTCGGTTTTACAACATCGGCAAGTTTTAGAAGTTTGTATGCCTCATTGGGACTGCTGTAAAATACAATATCAGACAGTATTCCTTCTTTTTCAGAAATATCAAGAAACTTGTCCAAAAACCAATTCCAGTATGTCTGGTTTTCAGGCAGAACAATCATAATTCTCATAAGGTTTTTCAAATTTGGCTTTTTGGCGGTGGTACTTATAAGGCGCATGCTGTAAACATCGTAGAGAATAATTGCTGCAAAAATAATCACACTGAAAAATACCATGATTCTGAAACTGAACTTTTGCAACTTCGCCTTCATGTTGATAACCATCCTCCCTTATCTTTTGATTATAACATTTTTATGTGCAACTTCCCTATAGTAATTTTTTGATTTCAAAAAATTACTGCAGGTTATGAACTTCCTATTCAATAATTCTACCAGAATGACAAAAAAGAATAGTGTTTTGATAAAAGCTTATTGATAAAATGATATTGCAAAACAAACAAAAAAATTTTTCAGGGAAGTTTGTTTGTGATGAAAAAGTCACTATTAAGAATTGTTGCTGTTCTGGTAGCTATTGCTTTTGTGATTGGTGTTAGTTTTGCATTTGTACCAAAATATGCAAGTGCAAAGTCTTCCAAGCAGATTAAAATTGGACTTTCTCTTGCAACACTGCAGGAGGAAAGATGGCACAAGGACAGAGATGAGTTTGTAAAAGCTGCAACAAAACTCGGTGCAAAGGTTCTGGTTCAGGCAGCTAATATGGATGATGTAAAGCAAAAGGAACAATGTGAAAATTTGATTAGCCAGGGTGTGGATGTTCTTGTAATCGTTCCAAACAATGCTGAAGTTTTCACATCAATAATTGATGAGGCACACAAAGCAGGAATACCGGTTATCTCATATGACAGACTTATAAAGAATGCAAATGTTGACCTTTACATCTCATTTGACAATATCAAGGTGGGAGAACTTCAGGGTAAATACCTTACAACAAAGGTTCCAAAAGGAAATTACTTTGTTTTCAGAGGCGCTCCAACAGATAACAACGCAACACTATTCTATCAGGGTGCTATGAAATACATCAAGCCTCTTGTAAAGAGCGGAAAGGTAAAAGTTCTTTTTGACCAGCCGGTAAAAGACTGGAAGCCAGAAGAGGCTATGAGACTTTGCAAAAATGCCCTCACTGCTGCAAAGAACAATGTTCAGGGAATCTTGGCTCCAAACGACGGTACAGCGGGTGGCATTATTCAGGCTCTCAAAGCACAGGGGCTTGCAGGAAAAGTTGTTGTTACAGGTCAGGATGCTGATTTGGCAGCTATAAAGAGAATTGTTGAAGGGACACAGACCATGACTGTTTTCGGAGAGCTTGCAGCCGATGTGGCAACTCAAGAGAAGATTATGACTTTAGCAACAGGGGGAAGGTAATAATGAACTGGAAGAAAAACTTGAGGACATATACTCTTATAATAGCCATTCTTCTTATATGGACAATATTTACTATACTGACAGACGGGAACTTTCTGACACCGAGAAATCTTTCAATGCTTGCAAGACAGATGGCAATCACTGCACTTGTTGCAATAGGGATGGTATTTGTAATTGTTGCAGGGCATATAGACCTGTCAGTGGGTTCGGTTGTCGGTTTTACAGGTGCAATAGCCGGTGTTTTGCAGGTGTGGCATGGATGGTCAACTCTCTGGACAGTGGTTGCTGTTCTGGCGGTTGGTGTTTTGATAGGACTCTGGCAGGGATACTGGATTGCTTACAGGAACGTTCCTGCATTTATTGTCACTTTGGCGGGCATGCTTGTTTTCAGAGGTGGTGTGCTTCTGGCAAGCAAAGGTATTACAATTTCGCCTTTTAAAGATAGCTTTACATTTATAGGACAGGGTTATTTGAACAAGCCTTTGAGTATTGCTTTTGGACTTTTGCTCATATTTGGCTATCTGCTTTTGACAGTTAACGAAAGAAGAAAGAGAAAGAAATACAACTTAGAAGTTTTGTCTGTGCCATTGGAAGTTGGTAAAGCGGCAGTTGTTATAGCTCTTATTTTGGCATTTACACTTGTTATGATAAGCTATGAAGGAATTTCCATACCTGTTCTTATTCTTGTTGTGTTTACCATATTGCTTGCCTTTATCTCTCAAAATACAACATTTGGTAAATATGTCTATGCAATTGGAGGCAACAAAGAGGCGGCAAGACTTTCCGGTATTGACATCAAGAAGGTAACCATGAAGATATTTATTCTGATGGGATTTTTATCGGCAGTTGCGGGAATTGTATTGACTTCAAGGCTTGATGCTGCAACACAGGCAGCAGGGACAAATATGGAGCTTGATGCAATTGCCGCTGCAATCCTCGGCGGAACAAGTACTCTGGGCGGTGAGGGCACTGTCCCCGGCGCTATAATAGGTGCATTGATTATGTCAAGCATCGACAATGGCATGAGCCTTCTTAACCTGGAATACTCTTATCAGCTGATTGTAAAAGGACTTGTACTTGTTTTTGCTGTCTGGCTTGATATTGCATCGAGGAAGAAGTCATAAAAGGATTATTAATATTCGGGCAATTGGCAAAAAAAGGGGGCTGTCTAAAAAACCAGCTCCTTTTTTTAGCTTCTGAACAGCACCTTTTCATTTTCAAACATCTTTGACGCAAAGCTTATTGATATTGCAATGTAAACCAGAGATGAAACCACAAAGAGTGCAAGGTGCTGCAGATTTATGATGTCGTAAATCAGTTCTTTTAGTATGGATATAGCATTTACAAGTGGCAGGACAAAATAGGTATCTGTGAGCTCGTTTGGCATCTTGTACATTGTAAGGTATGGTGGAATTACCACAACAATGCTGACAGGTGATAAATAAGTCTGCCCTTCTTTAAATGAGCGTGCATATGAGGCAATTGCAACCTCAATTGCAGCAAAGATGATTGCAGTCAGGGTTACAACAATTAACATTATAAACACTGTAAGTGGAGAGACTTTGTAGTCAAGTATAGGGCTGTTTTGCAGAGCACTACCAAGTGCGCGTGGCAGAGCAATAAACGATACTATAACACCCACAAGAGAAGATAGACCTGCTAAAAGTGCCATAAAGCTCACTGCTAAGTATTTTCCCGTGACAAGTGATGCTCTTGTTGCTGCTGTTGTTAAAAGTGGTTCCAATGTCCCTCTTTCCTTTTCGCCGGCTGTTATGTCAATTGCAGCGTTCATTCCACCAACAGCAACCCACAGGGTTAAAAACATTGGCAGAAGGAAGGATAAAAATGTGGCTGACTGCTTTTGCGGTGGTGCGACATTTTCTTTCTTTATTACAATTGGTTCAATTATCGATGGGTCTAAGTTCTTTTTAATAAGCCTTGATTTTGTTATTTCTTTTGACAGGTTGTTAATAATCTCGCTCAAGATGCTTCCTACATTTGAAGATTTCATGTCAGCCTCATTTGTCAAAATCTGAACCTGAGCCTGTTTCTCCTGTAAAATGAGCTTTTCAAAATCTTCTGGAATTATTAGCACAGCTTTAACATTACCATCCTGAAGGTCTTTCTTTGGGTTTTTGGAATCAACAATCTGGAACTCGGATTTTTCTATAATACTTGTTAATGTTTTTGAATATTCCTTTCCAATGACAACAATTGGTGTCTTTTGCGGTTTTACTTCATAGGCAGACTTTGCAGCAAGTGAGGAGATAATAAATATCACAGGGATGAATATCATGGGCAGAACTATACCAACAAGCAGAGCCTTTCTGTCTCTGAACGCATCTTTTAGCTCTTTTTTAAATACAATCCACACATGCTTCATATTTATACTCATCAATTATCACCCACCAATCTAATGAATGCATCTTCAAAGCTTGAACCAGAAAATCTCTGCTTTATCTCATCAATTGTGCCTATTGCAACAAGCTGACCTTTGTGAATTATTGCCACCCTGTCGCAGAGCTTTTCAACCTCGCTCATTGTATGGCTTGAGAATATAATGGTTCTTCCTTCCTGTTTGCAAAGCCTGATAAAATCATGCACCTCTTTTGCGCCTGTCACATCCAGAGAATTTGTTGGCTCATCAAAAAGCATCACATCGGGATTGTGGATAATAGAGCGCACAAAGCACACCTTCTGTTTCATCCCTTTTGAGAATTTTCCTGCCGGCCTGTCTATAAACTCCTGCATCTGAAACCTTTCAACAAGCTCATCAATCCGCTTTTTGATCTCATCCTTTTTCATATCGTGCAGAAGAGCAAAGTACTCGATGTTTTCTCTTGCGGTAAGCCTGCCATACAGCCCGCTTTCGCTCCCAAAGAGAATGCCAATTTTGCGCCTTACCTTTTCGGGTTCTTTTGTAATGTCAAGCCCTTCGATTATGGCAGTGCCTGATGTTGGCTTTAACATTGTTGCAAGCATTCGCAAAGTGGTGGTCTTGCCAGCACCGTTTTCACCCAAGATTCCAAAGATTTCGCCCTGCCTTATGGTAAAAGATAGCCTGTCAACCGCCCTGACTTTGCCAAACTCTTTGGTAAGCTCAATGAGCTCAATCACAGTTTACTCCTCCTTTGATAGTTTTTGTTATTTATATTTTTAATCTTTGGACTTGCATTTTTGTATTCTCACTCCTTCTGTTAAACAGAATTGTTCAAAAGAAATCTAAATTTCTCGTCTGTAAATTGCCGTTATATTTACAATAAAAGATATTGTATACAAAAATACCGAACATAGTAGAAATATAAAACTTATTTCAGGATTATTATATAGATTTATAATAGCTTTTTCAATTCTTTTGTGGTGATCTGAAAGATAAAGTAAAGATATAGGTATAAAACCTGTTACTGTGATCAAAGTTGATGCTAACATTTCGGTAATTGGTTTAGAAAATATGTCTTTAAAGAAATAAGTAAGGGAGTATAATAAGGTGAATAGGGAATACCACGTAAGTATAAAAGAGAACGGGTAAACAAACGATAATAAAAAGTTATAGGAATATATTAAGTTAAGCACTTTTAATGTAAACATTCCACAATTAAGTAATATAAGATTTATTAAAATGATGAGTATATCTGAAACAAACTCAAAACAAATAATTTTTATTTTTTTAATAGGAAGTAATAAAACTAAAGAAATATATGAAACGTATGATATTAATTCTTGTTGTTTTGCTTTTGAAAGATAAAACGGTGATTTTGTTGCCATTAGGATTATTAAAATATATGAGGTAAAAAGAGTTACAATAGCTAAAGGGAAATTTATTTTATCACTTTTATTCAATAATAAAAGAATGCATAGAAGAATAATAAAAACTATGGTATCGAAAACAATTCTATTTTTGATGTTTTTGAAAAGCTTAAAGTAGGTAAACATTTATATTATCACTCCTTATGAAATTTAATTAATAGGTAATTAATTTTCAAAAAATTTAAAAAATTTAAAAAGAGCTATAAAAAATTATTTTATAAATTGCAAATTTAAAGCAATTTTTCATATTTCAGTTTTTGCTAGAAGCCTATATGAAACAGTAAAAGATATAATTGCCAGAATTAGAGTGTACCCAAAGAAGAATGGCAAAAAAGTTTTTAAATATACTGGGACTGCATATTTCAAGTGGGAGTTATTATTTAAAGCAATGATTGGCAGGATAAAAGCTGCAGGCACACCTAAGTAAAAAAGGAGCATTGAAAGCTTTGCCTGCAAAGCAGTATTTAATGCTTTCGCATTCATAAAATTTCCAGTACTTTATCATCTTTTTCATCCTTTCTTACAAGCATCACGTAGAACTTTTCAATTGAAGGCTTTTCAACAACAAAGCCGGGCTGCAAAAATCTTTCAATCTCTTTCTTTTTGCAGAGAGCTTCAAATGAAAATGAACCTTTCTTCATTGATAAAACTGCTCTGGCGGGCACTTTGTCTGCTTCTTTTGCCGGTCCTTTTACAATGCAAAACTCCTCTTCAATGCTTTCACGCGATGCTGAAAAGATAATTTTGCCACCGTCAATTATTGTCACAAAATCAGCAACATTTTCAATATCAGAAACTATGTGGGTTGAGTAGAATACAGTCTTTTCTTCGGACTGGACAAAGCTCTGCAGTATTTCAATAAACTGATTTCTTGCAACCGGGTCAAGACCTGATGTTGGCTCATCTAAAATCAAAAAGTCAGGTTTTGTTGAAAGAGCCAGAGCAATTGAGAGTTTCATAATGGTTCCTTTTGAAAGCTGCAATATCTTCTTATTCTGGTCAATTTCAAAAAGATCGCAAAGCTTTTTAAAAAGCTTTTCATCCCACGTTTTGTAGAATGCTAAAAAAATCTGCTTTATCTCCTTGGGTTTGTAATTTGCCGGAAGTACTGGCGTTTCCATGACAATCCCCAGCCTTTGTTTTGTTTCAATTTCATCACTGTCAAAGAGCTTTTCGAATATAAAAACCTGGCCGCTTTCTTTTTTTGCAAGATCAAGTATGCATTTTATCAAAGTTGTTTTCCCGGCACCGTTTCTGCCCAAAAGCCCCATGATATAACCACTTTCCAAGGTAAGCTCTGGAATTTCAAGCCGAAAATCTTTATACGTCTTTACAAGGTTTTCTACTCTCAGAGCAATCATTTTTAAAGCTCATCTCCTTTATATAGTTTTTCAATGATTTGTAAAAGACTTTGAAGATCAACACCAAGTGTCTTAGCTTTTTTGACAGCAGCTTTTAAATCATTCTCTATTTCCTGCAAACCAAGACTTGAAAGTTTTTCTCTGTCAATCTCAGCAACAAAAGTGCCTTTTGCAGGAGTGGTGATGACAAAGCCTTCTTTTTCCAGCTCTTCGTATGCTCTTTTTGTTGTGATGACACTTACATTGAGTTCCTTTGCAAGCATTCTGATAGAAGGCAGAGCATCTCCCGGCTTAATAAATCCAAGCAGGATTTGCTGTTTTATCTGATTTTTTATCTGCTCATAAATTGGTTCACTTGATGTCAGCGATATAACAATATTCAACACATTGCCACTGCCCCTTTTGATACTGTATATATACAGTATATACAGTTAAAGAAAATCTGTCAAGATGATTTGTTTGAAGTTTTTATCCAAATTCATGGTTTTAGTAAGAAAAACTCAGTCCCAAAATGAGGGCTTTGCATTTAAGGAAGATTGTGTTTGTAGAGTTTGAACGGGAAATAAAAAGAAATTTATTTAAATATAACAAACTTTGATTTTATTTAAAAACATACATTATTGAAATATTGACAATTTTAAAAAAATGTCATATAATAAAATCAATCATAAATGAGCATATAAAATCATAAACGAGCAGATAAGTGAGCATAAATGAGAGTAAGGTGATGGGATGTTTGCAGAGGAGAGAAAAAGCAGGATTGCTCAGATGATTAAAGAGGGCAAAAGTGTAAAGGTTAATGAGCTGGCAAAGATGTTTGGTGTTTCAGAGTCAACAATCAGAAGGGATTTGAATGAACTTGAAAGTCTTGGGATTGTCAGAAGGACTCATGGCGGGGCTGTAAATAGTTTTGCGACCAGCTTTGAGCTTTCGTTTTCAGAAAAAGAAGACAGATTTGCAAAGGAAAAGGAGTATATAGGCAGGATTGCAGCAAGGTATATAAAAGATGGAGATACTGTCATTTTAGATTCAGGAACCACAACTCAATACATAGCAAGGAACATAACAGCAAAAAATGTGGTTATAATAACAAACTCTGTTAACATAGCAAATGAACTTTCAAGCAGAGAGGATATTGAGGTAATTGTAACAGGCGGTGTGATTAGGTCAAAGACAAAAGCTTTGGTTGGAGATATTGCTCAAAATACTCTGAAACAGTTCAGATGTGACAAAGCGTTTGTGGCAGCAAATGCTGTGTCTGCTCAGTTTGGGGTGACAACTCCAACTCATGTAGAGGCAGCTGTAAAAAGAACAATGATAGAAAGCGCAAAAGAGGTATTTTTGGTTGCAGACAGTTCAAAGTTCGGGCAGGTCGCATTTGCTCTTATTTGCCCGGTTGGAAGGCTGGATTATATTATAACTGACAGAATGGATGAAAAGCAAAAAGAAGAATTTAAAGCACTTGGAGTTGAGGTTATTACTGAGTAAAAAATTTGCAAGGTGGTTGATTGAATTGATATACACCCTGACACTTAATCCTGCAATTGATATGACAGTATATATCAACAAACTTGAAAAAGGACAGGTCAACAGAAGTAGCTTTTATATGCTGGATGCCGGTGGCAAAGGTATAAACGTCTCAAAAGTTGTAAAGGCGCTGGGAGGCGAGACAGTTGCACTGGGTTTTCTGGGGAAGGAAAATAGCGACTATATTTTAAAATATCTTAAAAGATTTGGAATAAAAAATGATTTTGTATTTGTAGATGGCTTTACAAGGATCAATGTCAAAATTGTAGAAACCGAGGCTTCTGCATACACCGATATAAATCAGGCAGGGTTTGAAATAACAGAAAAAGACATTCAGAACCTTTTTGATAAGTTAGAAGAAGTGCCAGGAAAAGATGACATATTTGTCATCTCGGGAAGTCTTCCGGGGAATTGTGATGAAGAAATCTACTTCGAAATTATAAAAAAACTAAAGCAAAAAGACGTGGTTGTGATTTTTGACGCAGATGGCAATGCTTTAAAAAAAGGACTTGAAGCAGCCCCGGATGTTATAAAACCAAACATATATGAATTCAAGAGTTTATTTGATGTAGATGAAAGGGACTTGAATTCTCTGGTGCTTTGTGCAAGACAGCTTATCTTTGAGAAAGGAGTAAAGATGGTGCTGGTTTCAATGGGCGAAAATGGTGCAGTGTATGTTAGCAAAAATACAGCTCTTTTTGCAAAACCAGTGAAAACAGAGGTTAAGAGCACAACCGGTGCAGGTGATTCAATGGTTGCGGCTATAGCTTTTGGTATTGAAAAGAAGATGTCTGAAGAAGAGATGTTTAAGTTTGCCTGCGCATGTGCTTTAGCAAAGGTAGCCCAAGAGGGTGTCAGAGCACCCGATAAAAACAGTGTGCAACAATGCTTTGAAAAAATAGAATTGGAAAGGCTGGGATGATGTGATGGATATAAAAGAGTTATTTTCTCCCAAAAGAGTATGTTTTGATTTAAAGGCTAAGACAAAACAAGAGGTTATTGATGAATTAATTGACATTCTTTATAATGATGGGAAACTTACTGACAAAGAAAAGTTTAAAAGAGCAGTAATTAAGAGAGAGGAAGAATTTTCAACTGGAATAGGAATGGGAATAGCAATTCCACATGGCAAGGATAGTTCAGTTTTGGAGCCCTGTATAACTTTTGGTGTGTCCAAAAATGATGTTGACTTTGACTCAATGGACGGAAAGCCTGCTCATATTTTCTTTTTGATTTCTGTTCCTGATAACGCTGCCGATACACATCTTCATGTGCTGAGCTATATTTCAAGAAAGCTTATGCATGAAGATGTTAGGGAAAAGTTATATAATTCAAAATCTTTTGATGATGTCATTAAAGCTTTTGAAGAACAAAATTAAATTAGAAGGAGGATGAGCAATTTGCTGCTTACAAAGCTGCGGTTGATAAAATGGAAGGGAAGCCTGTTATTATAAGAACACTGGATATTGGTGGGGATAAAAATATTCCATACTTAAATATAGAAAACGAGCTCAATCCATTTTTGGGTTACAGAGCTATAAGGTTTTGCTTGGGTAATAAAGATTTATTTAAGACACAGTTAAAAGCGCTTTTGAGAGCGTCGGTTTATGGAAATTTGAAAATAATGTTCCCCATGATAACAAGCGTTTATGAGGTAAGACAGGCAAAGAGTATTTTGCAAGAAGCTAAAGAAGAGCTCAAAAGCCAGGGGATTGATTTTTCAAAAAAAATAGAGATAGGCATAATGATTGAAACACCTGCTGCAGCAATTGTTTCAGACATTCTTGCCGATGAGGTGGATTTTTTCAGCATAGGGACAAATGACCTTATTCAATATACGCTTGCAATTGATAGAACAAATGAAAAGGTTTCATACTTGTATGACCCATTGAATCCTGCCATTTTGAGGTTAATTAAAATGACAATTGACAACGCCCACAAAAAAGGTAAAGAGGTTGGAGTTTGTGGAGAGATAGCTTCTGATGAAAATATTGTGCCAATCTTGATTGGGCTTGGAGTGGATGAGCTTAGCGTAAATCCAGCAAAGGTTTTAAGCGTTAAAAAGAAAATAACAGAGACAGATTATAATGTAGAAAAAAGCAAAATAAGTGAACATTTACAGATAAGCTAAGAAGATAAGGCTGCTTAAGGCTTTGCTTTACCTGCAGTGCTGAGCTTTCATGGTTATGCCTGGTATTCAGGTGATTGGAGTGACAAGTTTGCTTTGGCAGCAGCTGGCTTTGTTGTTGCTGCGATGGATGTGAGGGGGCAAAATGGCTATTCAAAGGTTAAAGTGCTACAGGAGCACTTTAACCTTTTTGTTTTAAAAATGAGAAATTTGTGGTATATTTAGTGTATATAATCTTTCACAATTACTGATATAAGGAGGTATTGGGTTTGTTCAAAACTTTTGTAAAAGATTCATTTTTTTACACAAAAAGATATTATGGATACATATTTGGACTTATAGTGTTATCTTTTCTTTTTGCAATTTTATCACTTGTTGTTTTGATACTTGCTGGGCTTCTACTTGCAATGATAATGAGGGTTGACATTTCAACACTGAGTATTTTGAATGACAAAGATATTTTTCCTTTTCTGAGCAGCAGGTTTATCTTTTTCCTGATTATTATGGGTATTTTATTTGTAGTATGGATGTGGCTGGCTGTTGCCTTTATTCAGTATCCTCTTACAAAAACATTTATTGAAATCACAAGAGACAGGGAGATTGTAAAAAGACCTTTTTATATTTATTTTGAAACGATGAAAGAAAAGAATTTGATGATTGCTCTGAAGATGTTCGGCCTTGGACTACTTCTTATGCTTATATTGGCTCCAATATTTTTTGTTGCGATAATTGCACTTGCCAAGGTGTCTGCTGTATCTAACATTTTGGTGCGTGCGATATTGATAATTATTGGTCTTGCCGGCATTGTACTGTCTATATACCTTCTTTTGAGATTACTTTTTTCAAATTTAGTTCTTGTCGACAGAGATTTGCCTGTTTTGGAAAGCATAAGGGAAAGTTTGAAACTTACAAAGGGCAAATTAGGGTTTTTGATAGCTGCCATTTTGTACAATGCAGTTGTGTCAATAGTGGTTGAAATTCCAGTTTATATAATTGATGCAATAAATGTAAGTGGTACTTTTCAAGAAACAGCATTTTATTTTGTTTTGACTCTTATTTCAATTATTATTTACTTTCTGGCTTTTCCTTATATTATGGTAATTCAATATGTTATGTATAATATTGTAAATGAAGCAATAAATAAGGGAAAAAGTGTTATTGATAATAACAATTCTTATAGTTATAACGAGACAGACCGAGACTCAGAATGAAAAATACAAAAATTTCAAAAAAATAAAGATGGGCAGCTTATAGAAATGGCTGCCCAATGCTTTTTTCTATAAGTAATTTAAACAGTTGGTAAAGGATTGCTTTTCTATCCGGTTCAAATGGTGGAAGGAAAGGATAAAATAGAACCAGCCTGAATATCCAGACAACAATAAATGTCTTAATTACAATTTTAAGGCTTTTGTTAATCATTTAAGAAACTCTGAATAACTTATACAATAATAGTAAAAACAATAAATAGGATAAACTATAACAACAAACCACAGCGGATGATATACAAAAGAAGGAATAATTTGCCCTCTCAGCAGCACTAAAAAAGCCCTTGTCATACCACATCCCGGACATGGCAGTCCGGTAATTTTCCTAAATGGGCAGGTAGGTTATAATATTTTTCAAAAAATTTGAGAGTAAAAAATAAAGAGGAGTTAAGGAGCTTCTCAAAATAACTCCTCTTCTTGCTTTTGATTCTCAAAAATGTTATTTAGAAAAAGTAATTCCCAATTTCTTAAATATATTTTCAACATTTTTTGTCATTGTTTCAATATCCTTATCCGATAGCTTGTTAATATTGACCCCTTTTGATATGTCAATCTTTGTTATATTAACTGGTTGATTTATTGAGTTAATAATACCATCCAGATTAATCATGACTTTGAGATTGTTGGAATCTTTTAAGTAAAAGTACAACCTCTCACCTTTGAGATTGTTGTTGCCATCAATTCTCATTCTGTACTGTAAAGTAAACGGTGGTATCTGGGCAGCTACTGTATCAAGCTGGTAGACTGCTTCTTTTACTGTTTGGGAATAAGTATCATCAGCCTGCTTCATTATATCCTCAATATTGAAAGTGGTGCTTTTATCAGTCTGCTGAGCATTCAAAATGGCCTGCGCATCTTCAAGAATCATCTTTGCAACCGAAAGCACAAACTCTTTGGTTGCTTTGTCATCAGCTGCTTTTGTCAAAATAGCCTTTAAAATGTCAAGTGAAGAATTTTTATTGAGCTCAAAAATAATCTCATCACAGTTTTGTTTTTTACCATTGCTAAATTTGAGCTCCACTTTTTTATCAGACATCTTTACACACGATGACAGTTTTGGCAAAACAACCTGTGCATAGCTTGCAACAAGTGATTGAAGCTGAGGATTGTTTTTGATATCAAAAAGTTTTACGTACTTGTTTGTATCAATCTGCAGAGGCATATTAGCTTGGTTCAGCTTCACATAAAGCGGCTTTGAATAGATCTGTGGGAAATTGTATACAACATATTCTTTGTTGACATACATAGAGCCTTTCAAAAACTCCTTGTTATTGTAATAGAAAGTTATTTGCAAATTAGCTTCATATTTGATGTTATCTGAAACAGCCCTTACTTTGATGTACATCTTCTTGAGAAGTTCTTCTAATTTTTTGCTATCTGCTGTTGCACCATTGCCGACAGAAAATCTCAGGTCAATTCTTAATTCTTCGTCGATAGTTTTAGTATTCAGAGCCTGAGTATAAGCCAGACCGGCTTTTAAAAGTGGAGTTGATAGTGTTTGAGAATAGGATACAGAACTAAAAAGAATACTCAAGATGAAAACCAGTATAATACAGGTTGTCAGTAGAGTTTTTCTTTTCAAAACATTTACCCCCTCGACGGAATATAGATTTAAAATTGTATGTATGTCAAGTATATACAATAAAATTCTGTTTGTCAATAAATATTTGGAATAGTAATTGAAACCTTTGTCAGAAATTTTGAGTTGTGATTATCATTATTTGAAATTGCTAAAAATCAAAATCAGAAGCAGAGGATGAAGCATTGAAAATTTTAAATATAAGTTTGCAAATGGCGAGATATCTGAGGAATAATATGAAAAGAAGAAAAGGCTGCTGTTAAATCATAGAGTGGAAAGGTAAAAGATAAACAAGGAGGCTGTTACATCATCTTTTGTAACAGCCTTTCAATTTTTATATTTGCTTTAGTCTTTCTATTTCTTGTCTGATTTGCTCTATTATCTCGTTTTCCTTGTGTATCTCCTTTTTGCCATCTTTGTTTTTGATAGAAAATATAACAAATACTTTTCCACCAAATTTTTCCGAAAATTTTTTGTGGGTCTGCGAAAGCCATTCTATCCAATTATGTATTTGAGGCATGTGTTCATAGGTAATGGGTTTTATTTGTATTCCAATATACTTGTTTTTTATTTGAATATAAAAGTCTACATTATATAATCTATCCCATTCATCTGGAGCAGGATAAATTTTTACATTCAACAATTTTTCTATTCTACCGTAGATGGTGTTTTTTTCAGTAAGATACCCTTCAAAAGTGCGATTTATTACTAATTGCTTTATATAATTTATACAGTCTTGTTCAGTGACATCGTCAATTTCAGCCTGAATAACTTCTGTTATTTTAATATAAAGTTTTCTACCAAGCTCTTCAAGATATTCTTCAGCATTGGAGAATTCTGAATTTTTAGTTTTTAAAATGTTCTCTTCTACAAGTTTTAAATAAGCCTTTTCCCACTCTTCGATATTTTTAGGCGCTGTTTCTCTAATCCATTTAGCAACAGGACCCACTTTGTCTTTTTTATTTAATCCCCATCTGTTAGTAGCCATGTTTAAAATCCACTCTTTTGCCATTATTAGTCAATCCCCTCTAATTTTTCAAATTTATTCTTGTAAGTGTAAAAACTATCTTTATCGGCTAAAGCAAGTCCACTTTTTATTAAGTAAGCATTAATAAAGATTTTGTTTTTAAGATATAAATAAGCATTTACATTATTGTTTTTTACAGTAGAGTTGGTATCGTAGCGTAAAAAAACTTCTTTATTCAACACATAATTTTTTAAGTATTCTACAGCCTCTTTTTCCTTTTCTTTCTTTATTTTTACTCCTAATAATTTTACTTCCAAACCACTGTTAAGTTTAACTGTATCAGCAGAGACTATTTCAGAAACTTTAAAATATTGGTTTTTTTTAGGTTCAATTATCTTAGGATCAATCATGGGTGATGCATCTTTGATGCGAGGCTCATATTTCACAGCTTTTATCTCAGGAGTTTTGATTTCTTTTTTAATAGTCTCAATCTTATAAAGGAAAGAGTTATTAATTGTATTTAACTTTTTATTTATTATTTCTAAAAAATCTGAATTAATTTCATATCCTATTCCATTTCTCTCAAGTTCTAACGCAACTTTTAGGGTCGTTCCGCTGCCTAAGAATGGATCTAATATTGTGTCTCCAACAAAAGAGAACATTTTGATTAATCTATATGGAAGTTCATCAGGGAACATGGCTTCATGTTCAGTTTGTTTTTCTCCTTTAAAATACCAGTGTCCGTTAAAGTATTCTTTCCACTCTTCCTTTGTCAGGATAGATTTTTCTTTGATTTCAGGAGACACCTTTGGAGATTTTCCAGGCTTTTTGAATATAAGTATAAATTCATAATCAATTTCTATCATGCCATTTGGTGGATATGGATAAGATCCCATAACATTTGCTCCACCACTTGTATTCATAGTGGTTTTTTTCTGCCAAATTATTGCTCCCATATAATCAAATCCTATATCTTCACACTGAGCAATTATCTCAGAGTGTAATGGGATTATTTTATATCTGCCATAGACTATAGAACGTGCGAATTGGTCACCAATATTAATGCACAAACGGCGCCCTTCTTTAAGTACTCTAAAACATTCTTGCCATACCCGATACAAATCTTTTAAGTACTCATGAAGTGTTTGACCATATCCTATCTGGTTTTCCACACCATAATCTTTTAGGTGCCAATAAGGCGGTGAGGTTATTATCAAATCAATTGTTTCATTATCTATTTCAGACATATTTCTGCTATCTCCTATGATTATTTTTCCCCAATTCATCCTCTGAACTCCTTTCGTTTTTCAGATAAGAAAGTATTCTTTTTCACAACCTAATTATAACACTAAACAATTAATCATTTAAGTTATTTTACTGCAAAAATTAAGGCTGCCACATATCAACACTAGTAGCAGCCTTATGTTTTTCTTCATAAATTTGAAATCAGTAGTTCTCAGCTCTAATCTCAAAGAATGACTGTGGATGTTTGCAGGTTGGGCATACCTTTGGTGCTTCTTTTCCCACATGTACATAACCACAATTTCTGCACTTCCAGACAACCACGTCATCTTTTACAAATACCTTGCCATTTTCAACATTTTCAAGAAGCTTTCTGTATCTTTCCTCATGCTTTTCTTCAACCTTTGCAACAAACTCAAAAGCAAGGGCTATCTCATCAAAGCCTTCTTCTCTTGCAACCTTTGCAAACTCTTTGTACATCTCAGACCATTCATAGTGTTCGCCTTCTGCAGCAGCCTTTAAGTTTTCTTGAGTGTTTCCAATTCCATTTAGGAATTTGAAAAATAGCTTTGCATGCTCTTTTTCATTTTCAGCTGTCTCTTCGAAGATTGCTGCAATCTGCTCATATCCTTCTTTTCTTGCCTGTGATGCAAAGTAGGTATACTTGTTTCTTGCCTGGGACTCACCTGCAAATGCTGCCCACAGGTTTTTTTCTGTCTGTGTTCCCTTCAAATCCTTCATTTCAAAAATCAACCTCCCACAATTTAATTGTTTTTATTTTTACAATAAGGGCAGGTGCCCTTATAGTAGACGTAAACCTCATCAACAACAAATTCAGGAGAAAGCGAAGAGTAAATAGAGTCTGATTTTATTAAAAAATCATAAACTTTGCCACAGGTTTTGCACTTAAAATGCCCGTGCACCGACGTATCAGCATCAAAGCGTGCAATGTTCTCTTCAATTGTGATAATCTGAGCAAGACCTTTTGAGACAAATAAACTTAAAGTATTGTATACAGATGTTTTTGAAAGTGTGGGGATTTCAGAAAGCAGGCTATTGTAGACTTCGTCGGCTGTTGGATGAGTTTTGTGCTCTACCAAATATTGATAGATTTTTAGCCTTATAAACGAAGGTTTAATTCCCTTTTGCTCCAATTGCTTTTTTAAAAATGTTAAATCAGAAATCTTTGCTTCCCCCTTGAACCAAATTTAAAATTGAACTAATTACAATTTTATTATATTTTCAATATTGCAATTTGTCAAGATAAATCTTTTATAAAACTAAAAAGGGCTGCCATTTTAATACTTTTACTATTTTCTGAAACAGCCCTCATCAAAAGGTTCTTTTATACTATATATACCCTTGCTTCATATGGTTTTAAAACAATTTTTTCTTGAATACTGTCATCCACTTCATAGTTAGAAATTAAAAGCCGAGGTTTTTGAGTAAATATTTCATTTGGTGCTAAAAACTCACTTTCTTCTTCAGAGAAATTCATGACGACAAGCAGCCTCTCAGCTTCATAATTCCTTGTGTATGCAAAAATCTTTTCATCATTTTCATAAAACATCTGAATATCTCCATACACAATGACAGGATGCTTTTTTCTAAGTTCAATCAACCTCTTAAAGTAATAAAATAAACATTTTCAGAAGAAAAATAACAATAAAATATACTTATGGAAATTAATAGATTATTTTTTCAGTTCATGTTCTTTGTTTACAATAGTAAAGTAAAATGCAGAAAGCTTTTCTTTATTCTTATAAATCATTACCATTAAGTTTAAAAACCAGAGTGCCAGAAGGTATGCAGAAAAGTCAAAAAGATAAAGATAAGCCCCCACAGGCAAGAAGCCAAGCACCACCATGAAAGCATCTTCTTCGGTTGTTGTAGAACCTCCGTGTTTAAGTTTTTTGGCAATTACGAAAAGAAGTGCCAGAACAATTGCATAGAAAAAGGATACTCTGAATTTGGTTGCTGCACTCCAAACTCCAAATGTGGTTGCGATGGATTTTCCTCCTTTGAATTTCAAAAAGGGTGAAAATGCATGACCCAGAATTGGGGCAATTGCAGCAGGAATTATGTAAGACTTTGGAAGATACCCTTTTTCAATAAAGTACACAAGAGGAAAATATCCTTTTGCAAAGTCGAGAAATACTCCTAAAAGCCCAATTTTAAAACCGGCCAAGAGTATGAGGTTAAACGCACCCGGATTACCATCGCCAACTGCTGTTATATCCTTTTTTACAAGCCTTCCAAGCCAGTAAGAAAACATCAAAGATCCACAAAAGAATTCCAAAAGAGTGATTGCTACAAGCATTTACTTATCACCTACCTTTATTTGTCTTCCCTTCCAGTATATGCTTCCAATGAATTTGACCTGATAGAATGAATACAGAATCATAAGCAAAAAATATGCAGTGGGAATAAAGAAAAATAAAGGAAGTACAAAGCCAAAATTTCCTATGTATAGCTGCAAGTATAGTATTTGAATAACATAAAAAATATAGCCCAGCAAAAACTGCTTTGCCAGAGGATGATGTGAAAATAGCAATACAGGTGTTAGAAAACCTGTTATGACAAGCCCAAAAACCCACAGAGCAATCAGAAAAATGGTCTTTTTTTGCAGCTGCTGCATGCTCAAAGCAGCACTTTTCGCGATTCCTTCAAGCTGGCTTTTCATCCCATTTGGGTACATTCTAAATGAAACGCTGCCATATCCCAAAAAGTTTTCTACTTTTACACCATTTTCGCAAAACAGCTTTCCAAGGCTAAGATCATCGGTTATGCTTTCATATATGCTTCTGTGCCCGCCAACTTTTTCATAATCTTTTCTGAAAACTGCTATGCATGAGCCGTACATTCCTTTGCTTGAGCTTTTTCTCTCATACGGTGACATAAAAGCAAAAACACCCAGGATATTTACAATTAAACACAGCTTTTCATAAAATTGCTCAGTTGTGTGGTATGGTATAACCGAGATTGCTCCACCGGATAGAAAAAGTGTCTTCAAAATTCTTTCTATGCCATCTTCAGATAGTCTCACATCAGCATCCATAAATATCAGAACATCGCCTGTTGAGTGCAAATATCCATTCCATAAAGCCCAGTTTTTACCTGTCCAGCCGGAGGGCAGAGGAGGGTTTTTTATCAGTTTAACACCAAATTCTCTGGCAATCCCCGGGGTATTGTCCTCAGAAAAATCATCTACAACTATTATTTCATCAGGAACTACTGTTTGATTCAAAAGGCTTTTTAGGAGAATAGGCAGATTCTTCTCTTCATTTCGAGCAGGAATGATAACAGAAATTTTTCGGCTAAATTTATCAAGCTTGTTTTGAGAAGGTTCGAGGAAAGTCTTTGAAAAAAGAATAAATCCTGAAGCTAAGCATACAAGGAAAAAAAGAAGTATCATTAAAAATCAGCTCCTTTTTTTGTGTAGAAGCATGTTTGTTTAAAAAAGAAATATGTTTATTATATTATACATCATTTTTCTGCTTTGTTTTAATGAAATCAGGATGAAGAAAAAATTTTTCAGGTAGCTTTAAAAAGTTTCGAAAGTATGTTATAATATTAACAAACAGAATATTTGATCCTGACTTAGAGGGCATTGCAGCCTGATAGGGAGGGGGTTATTGGTTTGATGCTAAAAAGGAAGGCTATGTCCACCTCTTTTGATTGAAAAGGTCAGGAGAGGTGGATTTATTTTTTGAAAAGGAACGGTGAAGTAAATTGGAAAGGAGAATTGGTGTTATTGGGATTGTTGTTGAAAACAGAAAAGATGTGGCAGAGAAGCTCAATAAAATCCTGAGTGATTATGGTGATATCATTGTTGGCAGGATGGGTATACCGTATAAAGAAAGAGGGCTGTGTGTGATTTCTCTGATTGTGGATGGGACAACAGATGATATTGGTGCGCTGACAGGAAAGCTTGGAGCTTTGAGCGGTGTGAAGGTAAAAAGTGCTCTTACAAAATAAAGATTGGAGTGTGGTTTTGAGATGTTTAGAAAAGATGAGTGGGAAAGAGCAGATTTTATCAATGATGATATGGTATTTGAAATCCTTGAAAAGGGTAGGCAAAATCAGCACAGGGCAGAAGATATAATAGAAAAAGCTTTAAAGTTAAATGGGCTTGAACCCGAGGAGGTTGCCACCCTCCTTTATATAGAAGATGAGCATCTTTTAGAAAAACTATTCAAAGCTGCAAAAAAGGTAAAAGAGAGAATCTATGGCAAAAGAATTGTCCTTTTTGCCCCGCTTTACATCAGCAACTTTTGTGTAAACAACTGCCGCTACTGTGGCTATCACAGGTCAAACACCAGAATGAAAAGAAGAAAACTCACAATGGATGAGATACGAAAAGAAGTTGAGATAATAGAGTCTCTCGGGCACAAAAGGATTGCTCTTGAACTTGGCGAGGACCCAAAAGAAACTCCAATTGAGTACGTAATAGATGCCATAAATACCATATATTCTGTCTACAGGGAAAAAGGCAATATAAGAAGAGTGAATGTCAACATTGCGGCAACAACAGTTGAAGAGTACAGAATGCTAAAAGATGCAAAAATTGGCACGTATGTGCTTTTCCAGGAGACATATCACCGCCCAACCTATGAATACATGCACCCTGAAGGTCCAAAGTCTGACTATGACTGGCATGCAATGGCAATGGACAGGGCTATGCAGGCAGGCATTGACGATGTCGGGCTTGGGGTTTTGTTTGGACTTTATGACTACAGGTTTGAGGTTGTAGGATTGATTTTGCATGCCAGGCATTTAGAGGAGAGGTTTGGAGTGGGACCGCACACAATCTCTGTTCCGCGAATTCGCCCTGCCGAGGGTGTTGATGTGACAAAAGAAAAATATCCATATCTGGTATCTGATGATGAGTTCAAAAAGATTGTTGCAATAATTCGGCTTGCTGTGCCCTACACCGGCATGATTCTGTCTACAAGAGAAAGACCGGGTTTTAGAGAAGAGGTGATTGACCTTGGTATATCACAAATCAGCGCCGGGTCCTGCACCGGTGTTGGTGGCTACACGCTTGAATATGAAGGAAAATCAACCGGAGACTTAGAAAAAGACCTTGCACAGTTTGAGGTTGAGGACAGAAGAAGCCCTGATGAGGTTATAAGAACTTTGTGTGAGTCTGGCTATATTCCAAGCTACTGTACTGCCTGCTACAGAAAAGGAAGAACAGGGGATCTTTTTATGCAGTATGCAAAGACAGGCGATATTCAGGACTTTTGCACGCCAAATGCGCTATTGACATTTATGGAATATTTAGAAGACTATGGATCTGAAAAGACAAAGCAGATAGGAAGAGATCTTATTTACAGAAGCCTTCTTGAAATCAAAGATGAGAAGATGAGAAAAGAAACCGAAAAAAGGCTTGAGATGATAAAAAACGGACAGAGAGATCTGTATTTTTAAGGGCATTTTGAAAGTAAAGTTTATTTAACACAAAACGGGGCTAAAGCACAGCCCCGTTTTTGCTATTTTCTTCATCTTCAATTTGTTTTATTATACTTTCTATCACAAACCTGGAAAAAGGCTTTCGCACAAATTCGTATGCCCCATATTTTTTAGCTTCTTTTTCAATATCTGGCTGAGAAATTGCAGAAATTATAATGACTTTAACATCCGGAAGTATATTTTTTAGAATTCTGGTTGCGGTAAGTCCATCCATATCAGGCATTGTGATATCAAGCGTGACAATGTCAGGCTCCAGATCTTCGACATTTTCAATTAATTCAGAAGCAGAAGAGTACTCTGCCACAACCTGATGTCCCATGGAAGTGAAGATATCTTTCAAAATCTGCCTGATAAACTGGGCATCGTCTACAATACATATCTTCATAACAGATCTCCTCTTTGACATTGTCAAATAGTTTCAAGAACACTATAATATATTATAATGCATTTGCAGAAAAAGACAACACTGTTTATTGGAATTTAAAAAAATTAAATAATATAAGCTTTAAGTGCAAAGAGGTAAGAGTATGCTCAGGAAGGAAAATCTTAAGATAGGTAACTATTCTATATATCAGGATACAGATTTTTTCCTGTACGGGACAGATGCGGTTGTGCTCAGCGACTTTATTCAGCTTAAGAAAAATGACATAGTTGTAGAATTTGGGACGGGGAATTTGATAATTCCAATTTTGCTATGGGCAAAAAACAAAAGGTTTAAAAAACTTTATGCGCTGGAGATCCAGAAAGAGGTATGTGAACTTGCTATTCTCAACAGGAATATAAATAACCTTCAGGACAGAATAGAGATAATAAATGCAGACTTAAAAGATGCGCTAAAAATCTTTGGTTCGGAATTTGCAAATGTTGTTTTTACAAATCCGCCTTACAGAAAGGTAAATAGCGGCACAATAAATCCAAACATCAAAAAGGCAATTGCAAGGCATGAGATTATGTGCACAATTGAAGATGTTATAAAAAGTGCCATGCAGATTTTAAAATTTGGCGGCAGGTTCTATATGGTTTACAGAAGTGACAGACTTACTGATGCTCTTTATTATCTCAGGTATTACAAGTTAGAACCGAGCTTGATACGATTTGTACACCAGAATAAAGAAAAGGAGTCTTCACTTGTTTTGATTGAGGCAAAAAAAGGCAAGCAGTGCACATTAAAGGTTGACAGGCCACTTTTTATTGATGAAATGGAATATTATGGTGAAATCAAAAATGAGGATTCGGAGTGAGAAAACTTTGTGCGGAAAACTTTTCATAGTGGCAACGCCAATTGGAAATCTTGATGATATTTCAAAAAGAGCACTGGATACACTGAATCTTGTGGATTTTATAGCCTGTGAGGATACAAGGGTTACAGTAAAGCTTTTAAACCATTTTGGGATTAAAAAAAAGCTTGTTTCCTACCATGAATTCAGCTTAAGAGAAAGGGAAGATATGTTAATAAAAGAGCTCAAAAATGGAAAAAAGATTGCCTTAGTATCCGATGCGGGAATGCCCCTTATCTCAGACCCGGGGTATGAGCTTGTCAGAAGATGTATAAAAGAAGGGATTGATGTTACGGTAATACCCGGTGCGTGTGCCTTTGTTTGTGCACTGGTAATATCAGGACAGAACACCCAGAATTTTATCTTTGAAGGCTTTTTGCCCAAAAATAAAAGAGCAAAAAGAGAAAAGCTTGAAAGCTTAAAATTTGAAAAGAGAACCATAATATTTTACGAGGCACCTCACAAGCTTTTGGATACACTTTTGCAGATGGCAGAGGTGTTTGGAGAGGAAAGGGAAATTAGCATTGTAAAAGAGATTACAAAAATACACGAAAGTGTGATGATAACTACAATAGGTGAGGCAATAGAGTTTTTTAAGAAAAATCCTCCCAAAGGTGAATATGTAATTGTTGTAAGGGGATTTGAGGAGGAAAGCCAGCAAGATAAAAATAAATATGATATGGAATTTATAAAAAATAAGCTTTGCGAAAAAATAGCACAGGGACTTACCAGAAAAGAGGCTGTAAAGTTGGTGGCAGAAGAGCTGAAGGTTGCCAAAAATATTGTTTATAAAGCTTCACTTGAACTTGAAGATTTTTACAATAAAGAATAAAGGGTAGAGCCTGACTTTCGAAAGCTCTACCCTTTTTTAACAGTGTATATTGTTTTATCCTGCCAAATTAGTTCTTTTTAAGCTCTTCCAAGCAGTCTTTGCAGATATTTTTGCCCTTGTAGTAAACAACATCTTTTGCATTGCCGCAGAAGATGCAAGCCGGTTCATACTTTCTGAGGATTATCTTGTCGTCCTCAACAAAAATCTCCAGAGCATCCTTTTCTGCAATGTCAAGTGTTCTTCTGAGCTCAATTGGAAGAACTATTCTGCCAAGCTCGTCAACCTTTCTCACAATACCTGTTGACTTCATTTTTTATTTGCCTCCTTTCAACAAATTTCGACATTTTTCTTACGATGCTATTGTACCATAGTTTCAATTTTATGTCAAGCATTTTTTAATTCTTTTTACAATATATTGTGAGACATCAAAGTATAGCTTGTGCAGGTTTAATGTGAATATATTAGATTACTCCTGAGTTTCTGCGCATTTTAAAATTTTTAAAAGTACAGCTATCTAATTAGTAGAGTAAAATAATTGTAACAAGAAGAAAGAAAAAACTGTAAATATTAATTGGTTCGCAATATCTTAAAATTCGACATATTTCGACAGCTATTGACGAATTGTGTTTAAACTTAAGATAAATGTCTCTGCATCTATTCAAAATCAAAACAATATTTGCCTTTGACATATCAACCAATGTAAATTAAAATTAAGGTATAGTGTTTTGCATACTCAACATAATATAAATTATATAAGGGTATCATTAATACCCTTTTTGTTTTTGCAAGGGGGTGTTTTTGTGGCGGGGCACAGTAAAAAAAGCAGCCACAGTGCCACAGCCATAATAACAAGGGAAGAAAAAGCCCGATTTGTTCCCAAAAGCAGCAATGTGCATAATAAAAGCTTTGATAAAAAAGAGACAAAGAAGCTCAGCAAAACTTCCATGCGTCAGGGAGAAAAGAAGACCGGAGAAGTGGAAAAAGCCAAAAAAAGCTGTGGCAGTGATTTAAAGAAAGATAAAGTAAATTTACATAGATTATCAAAGTGGGTTAAATTTGAAAAAAGTATTCTTAGAAGTTTTCAAAGTGGTTTTAAGAAAAAACTTTTGGTTGCAAAAGAAAATGTTATTTCTGAAGTATACAGGATTTTATTCGGGCTGAGGTATATAAAAAATGCACCAAACTTTCCCGAGATTTTGCTGAAGACAAAGATTTTTGGGACAATGATTTTAATGATATTAACGCTTTTTTTGATTACCAGAATGCCACCGGCATACAAGAAAGCGTATGCGGTTGTGCTGAACAACCAGGTTGTGGGGTATGTGAAGGATAAATCTGAGGCGCAAAACCTTCTTGATAGGATAGCAAAGGAAGTCCAGCAAAAGCACAAAACAAACAGCTTTATCCTGCAAAACCAGCTTCAATTAAAAGCTATTGAGCCGGGTGAGTATAGAGAAACAAGTATAGATATTCTGAAAAACGCTATTTTAGAAAAAGGAAAGGTGCTTGTGAAAAGATATGCACTTTTTGTTGATTCAAAGCCATATTTTGTTTTTGAAGACTCCAGTCTGCCGGGCAGGATTCTTGAAAGGTTAAAAAGTCTTTATTATGGCAGCAAAGCAGGTCAGGCAAAATTTAAAGAAAAGGTTGAAATAAAGCCAGTTTATGTATCACCAGATATGAAAGTTGCCGATGAAGAAAGCGCCTTTACCAGGATTATGTTTGGGAAAGACCAGGTAATGGAGTATACTATCAAAGAAGGAGATACCCTTTGGGAACTTGCACGAAAATACAATCTTTCTGTGGATGACATATTTGCGTCAAACCCGGGACTTTCAGAAAAGATTATGCCGGGGCAGAAAATAAGACTTACAAAGGCTACTCCGCTTATAAATGTTATGCTTGAAAAAGAAATAGAGTATGAAGATGTGCTGCCAAAGGAAGTTAAGATTGTAAAGTCGGATAGATACTACACTACCCAGAGCATTGTGAAGCAGGAGGGTAGGGATGGCAGGGCAAAGATTCGTGCCAGGATTGTATACATGAACGGGCTTGAATATGACAGGGAGATTCTATCCCAGCAGATTATTCAAAAGCCGGTTGAGAGGATAGTTGTTCAGGGCACCAAAAAGCCGCCTGCTTACTTTGCAACAGGCAGATTTTCATACCCTGTATGGGGAACTCTCACATCAAGATTTGGCTACAGGGGCAGAGAGTTTCACAATGGAATTGACCTTGCAGTGCCCTGGGGTTCAAATGTGTATGCAGCAGATGGCGGTGTTGTTGAGTTTGCAGGCTGGTCGGGTAGCTATGGCAAGCTCATTGTTATAAACCACCAGAATGGATATCAGACATACTATGGGCACCTCAGCAGCATACTTGTTGCACCGGGGCAAAAAGTGGCAAAGGGGCAGCTGATTGCAAAAAGTGGTTCAACCGGTAGAAGCACAGGTCCGCACCTTCACTTTGAAGTGAGAAAATATGGAGTGCCACAGAATCCTTTGAGGTATTTGCAGTAAAAGTAAAGTTGATAGAAACAAAAAAGGGCTGACCGGTTTTGACAAAAAACTTGAGGTCAGCCCTTTTTATATCAGTTCCAGTCAATTTCAATTTCGTATTCGATGGGGTCTTTTATCCCCAGCTTTTTAAAAGCTTCTATTCGCTCTGTGCATGTGCCGCATTTTCCGCATGCCTTTTCGCCGCCTTTGTAACATGACCATGTAAGAGAAAAGTCCACACCAAGCTTTAGTCCAATTTTTAAAATATCCTCTTTTTTCAGGTCAATGTAAGGAGCTTCAAGCTCAACAGTGTGATAATCACAGAGAGCAATTGCACTTTTCATAGCCTCAACAAATTCCTTTCTGCAGTCAGGATATATCGGATGATCGCCAGCGTGTGCACCGTAAAAGAGCTTTTGCGCTCTGATTGAGATAGCATACGCTGTTGCAATACTTAATAGCACCATGTTGCGGTTTGGCACAACTGTTTGCTTCATATTCTCATCTGTGTAATATCCTTCGGGTATCTGCCAGTTTGCCAGAGTTAGGGCAGATGGTGCTAATTTTGCAAAAAAGGATATGTCAACAATTTTGTGGGGCACTTTTAAAAGATCACATGTCTTTTTTGCAAACTCAAGCTCTTTTGAGTGTTTTTGACCGTAATCAAAGCTTATAGCGTATGTTTCATAGCCTTTGCTTTTGACATCATACAAAAGTGTGGTTGAATCCATACCACCCGAGAGCACAACCAGAGCTTTCATCCACCTTTTCACCTCACAGAATTTAAAAGCCTGTTTCTACAGTTTGAGCATAAACTTAAAAATTGTTTTTGTCAAGGGTGGCGTGCTGTTTGTGTACATAGCAAAAAAAATTAATTTGCTTTAAATATCATTTGCTCCTCGGGTTAAAGATAAGAGCAATTATATACCCGAAAAACACAGCTGCAGAAATGCCGCCGGCTGTTTTTGATACTCCCCCTGTGAATGCACCGGCAAGCCCGATTTTTTTAACCTCTTCAATAGCCCCTTTTGCCAGAGAGTAACCAAAGCCTGGGAGAGACACTGTTGCACCGGCACCGGCTATATCAACAAGCTTCTGGTAAAGTCCAAGACCCTGCAGGATTGCGCCAAGGGTTACAAAAAGCACAAGTATCCTTGCTGAAGTCAGTTTTGTCCTGTCAATCAGGATTTGACCGATAACACAGATAAGCCCGCCAGTTAAAAACGCCATTAGATAGTCCATTTTGACAACGAAACCTCCTGAAAGTGTTTTTTTGAAAGTTACTCTATTTCAACTGAAAGTGCATGGGCGATAACCGGAATGCTTTCACCAAGCTGAACTGTTGAAGCTGACAAAAGCGCCCCGGTTAGCACAATGAGGATTCTTTTAAAAGTTTTTTGCAGCATGAGCCTGTAGAAATATCCACCAAATACGCACGCAGAGGCTGCACATCCGCTTGCACCGGATCCTGTATCCTGCGTTTTTGAGTCGAACATCAGAATTCCGCAGTCCAAAAGTTCAAATGGCAGGTACTTCCCTTCTTTTTTGAAAAGATCCTCAAGAAGTTTTCTTCCCACATACCCCAGATCACCCGTGACAATTACATCATAATAAGAAAAATCTCTTTTTGTATCCTCAAGATGGGTTGTGATTGTGTCAAACGCAGCGGGTGCCATGCACGCGCCCATGTTGTTCGGGTCTTTTATACCATAGTCCAGGATTTTTGCCCGGCATATTCATCTTCAATGGCCATGTCAAAGAAGATTCCAAGCGGACCTTCTGATTCCTTTTTGCCAACCACAGTGAAGCAGTCAGAGATAACAGGAAGATTTTCAAACCTAAAAGTAGCTTTTCCAAGCTTTTTCAAGCCGGCTTTTCCTCCTTTTTGCCTGGATTTTTAAGTTCAAGCTTTTGAGGTTGGCTAAATGGCAGGGAAGATTTTTACAAAGTAGTAAATAAGCCCGATAATTATTGATGTGGATATTCCATAGACCAGCACAGGGCCCGCAATCAAAAACATCTTGCTGCCAACTCCAAACACAAACCCTTCCTTTTTATACTCAACAGCAGGCGATACAATGGAATTTGCAAACCCGGTGATTGGAACAATGCTGCCTGCACCCGCAAACCTGCCTATTTTATCATATACCCCAATTCCTGTCAGAAAAGCCCCGAGAAAAATCATTGTAATTGATGTGAGTGTCTGTGTCTCATCTTTTGGAAGGTACGTTGAATAGATATTTAAAAAAGCCTGTCCGATGTCGCAAATAATTCCACCTGTTAAAAAAGCAAATATGCAGTTTTTCAAAATATTTGTTCCTGGCTCACTGGCTTTTACCATATCCTGATATTCTTTTGTTCGCTTTTCTTTGAGATTCATCTTCAAACCTCCTGCATGATGGGTTTCAAAAAAATATTATTTTAAGTTTTTCTGAGATTTATTCACATCCAGCTGCGATTTGAAATCATCCGATTTTGATTTGATAGCAAATCTCACTCAGATGATACAAACAAACATTCGTATAATTTTTGATTGTATAGCCTGTGCCGGTTAAAATAGAAGCTGTAGAAAGGAGGTGAAAAGAGGATGGCGGCAAATCCATTGACAGGCAACCTTTTGATTAAGCTTCAAAATGGAACAACTTCAACCGGCAGAATCAAGGTCAAAACACTTTCCTATGACATCAAGCCAGATGCGCAGGATCTTGATGTTTATCAGGTTGCCCGGGCTATAGCAGGCCTTCAGTCAAAGCCACTTTACACAATTGTTAGGCAGAGCAACTTTGAACTTGTTTATTGATGGTTTTGAGGTTTTTAAAACTCTTTTGTGAAAACTTTTTTAAAAGTAGAAAGGAGGTGAGCTTTAAGGTGCTTACTTTGGTTTTGACATTCAGGCTTCAGAATGGAAAGACATTCAGGCTTTCAATTCCTGACCCAAAGAGCAATTTGACAGCACAGGAGGTTGACAGTGTGATGAATCTGATAATCCAGAAGAATATTTTTTCAACCTCAAGCCCAATTGTTGAAAAGGTTTCGGCAAGGGTTATTGACAGAAATGTCAACCAGATAATCGGATAGTGCAAAAGGGGCTGTCTTTTTGCCAATTTCCCCAGCAAGAAGACAGCCCTGATATTCTTAAAATTGTGTACATAATATAATGCCATTTAAAAAGGAGGTGGAACAAATGCAGGAGATTATTACAAACATAGCCAATATAGGGTTTCCCATTGTGCTTTGCATATATCTTCTGACAAGGTTTGAAAGCAAGATTGACAAGCTCTCTGATACAATAGATAAACTTTCCGAGAAGATAATGCAAATTAAAAGCAATTGACATACAAACATTAGTTCGATATAATAAATACAAAGTTGTAAAAACTGGATTGTGAGAAAAGGATGGTGTTTTTGATATGGACAGCATTCCAAAAGATATCATATATTTTATTCCTGAGTATCTTGAAAATGGAGATGGAGTTGTAATTTTGCTTTTGGATGGACAGAAAAAAGTTTGCACCATATCAATCAGAAGCTTTGTCAAAAAGCTGTATTCAATGTATGCAATTGACCCTGTCAGCATAAAGAGAATAATTTCAAAGAAGGTTGGGCAAAAGAATCTGCTTCCCATTGTCCTTCCGGATGCAACATTTATCCCTGTGAAGACAAGAAAAGCAAGGGTTTCAACAGACCCAATCTTCGGGTATGTAAACCTTACACAGATTTTTAAAATAGATGAAAAGAAAGAGGGCTTTGAGATTTTGTTCAGGTGCGGCGCAGTTTTAAAGTGTTTTGGTTCTGCAAAATATTTCAAAAGGAGAATCACAGCCGCAACGATTATAAGTGACTATCTTTCTTCCATGTGGGCAAAAGGAATGTGCACCATAAAAGAAGAATGTGATGTTGAAAATATTTTTAAGTTTAAGTAAAAATCAAAAAAGTCACAGCACCATGGCTCTGGAAGAGTTTAAAAAAGGCATGGTGCTATAATTTTGTAAAGAGGATGCTACCGGTTACTTTCTTGAGAATCAAACCAATTTGGAGTAATATATAATGTAGCAATTCTATTGAAAAAGAGAGGATAAAAGCTCAAAAGATGCTTCAGGATATAAAAGGAATGGTAAGTGATATTATTTACAAAAACCTTGAGAACAACTACACAGTGTTTGAAGTTCTCTGCGATGAAGAGGTTTTTACAGCTGTTGGAATTGTTCCGGATATTGCAATTGGCGAAAAGGTGAAGATATACGGAGAGTTTTATGTCCACCCTGTTTATGGGCAGCAGCTAAAAGTTTCATATCTTGAAAAGCTTTTGCCAGAGACGAAGGATGAGATTTACATGTATCTTTCATCCGGAGTGATAAAGGGCATAGGCAAAAAGACTGCAAAGAAGATTGTTGATACCTTTGGAGATGACACCATAAGAGTTTTGCAGCAGGAACCGGAGAGACTTCTTTCTATCCGTGGAATGACACCCGAAAAGGTTGAAAGAATAAAGAATATGTTTGCATTCCAGAAGTTTTTGAAAGACATTATGACAGTGTTTTCTCAGTACGGGCTATCGCAGAATCATGCTATGAGACTTTTTAAACTGTACGGGTTTTCGGCGCTCGGGCTTTTGAATGAAAATCCATATTTTCTGCTGGATGTATTTCCCGAGCTTGACTTTAAAAAGGTGGACAGAATGGCACTTGATATGGGCATTGGTCTGGAAGATGCAAGAAGAATTCAGGCAAAAATTATAAATATTTTGAACACAGGAAGCAGCAGCGAAGGGCATACATGCCTTCCCAGAGAAAAGCTTGTATTGCTTGTTTCAAAGGCACTTGAAATAGAAAAAGAAAAGACAGAAGAGGCACTTTTAGATCTTGAGAGAGTAAAAAGGGTTGTGATTGATACAATAGATGGAGTGGAGATGGTTTTTCTTTTTGGATTTTACGAATGTGAAAAATTCATTGCTGACAGGATATTCTCTATGCTGAGAACTTATGAGGATATTGCTGATATAGATGAAAAGATTTCTGAATTTGAAAAGAGAAACAACATAGCATTTTCGAACAACCAGAGAAAGGCAATAAAGATGGCTTTGACAGAAGGTGTGAGCATAATAACAGGTGGACCCGGCACAGGGAAAACCACAATTATAAAGTGTATAATTGACATATTTGAGCAGGAGGGTAAAAAGGTTTTTCTGTGCGCGCCAACAGGCAGGGCGGCAAAGAGGATGCAGGCTGCATGCCAGAAAGAGGCAAAGACCATCCACAGACTTCTGGAGATGACCGTCACAGATTCTCAGGTTGTGTTCCAGAGAGGACCGGGTAATCCCCTCAGGTGCGATGTTATCATAGTTGATGAGACAAGCATGGTTGATAGTTTCATCATGAACTATCTTCTTGCTGCCACAAAAGACACAACAAGGCTTATTCTTGTTGGTGACAAGGACCAGCTGCCTTCGGTTGGAGCAGGGAACATACTCAAAGACCTTATAAGAAGCGATGTTGTGCCGTATGTGAGGCTTACCGAGGTTTACAGGCAGAGTGAAAACAGCTTCATTGTTCTGAACGCTCACAGGATAAACAATGGCGAATTTCCTCACCTTCAGAAAGACAGTGATTTTTATTTCATCCAGAAAGATTCACAGCAGGACATACTGAAGACAGTTGTCGAGCTTGTGACAAAAAAGCTTCCATCTTACCTTTCAGCCGACCCCCTGAGAGATATTCAGGTTTTATGTCCGTCCAAAAAAGGGATTGTTGGTATGTACAATATAAACAGGGTGCTTCAGCAGTATTTAAATCCTGCCGGGGCTTCAAAAAAGGAGTTTGTCTATAAAGAGAACACATTCAGAGTTGGCGACAGGGTTATGCAGGTGAAGAACAACTACTCGCTTGAATATACAGTTATAGAAGGTGATGAGAAGGGCAGGGTCTCAACAGGAATATTTAACGGTGACATAGGGGTTATAAAAGACATTGACAGGGCAGAGGGTGTTATGGAGATTGTATTTGATGATGACAAGCTTGTGTTTTATGACTTTTCGCTTCTTGATGACTTAGAGCTTTCGTATGCCATGACTGTTCACAAATCGCAGGGCTCTGAGTTCAGGTGCATTGTAATGCCGGTTGTTGAGACCTACCCAATTTTGATGACAAGAAACCTTTTGTACACAGCAGTCACGCGCGCAAAAGAGCTTGTTGTGCTGGTGGGCAAAAAAAGCGCCCTGCAGTACATGATAGCAAACCAGAAAGAAGCTATGCGATATTCAGCACTTTACGACTTTTTAAGAAGGAAGCTAAAAGATACGCAACTGCAAGCTTGATAATATCAGGGATTATAAACGGTGCAACACCCACAAGGAATGCTTTTTTAAGTGTTAGGTGTGCTGCGGCTGCCAGAAACAAAAAACCGGCTGTGTAAATCAGAACAAGCCCTGAAATAAGGGCAAAGGCTGTGTTTACAATATCGTTTTTGATAGGCTTTTTCTGATTAATGTAGCTTGTCAAAAATGCAGCAACTGGGAATGCCAGAAGATATCCGCCTGTTGGTCCCACAAACTTTGAAAGCCCGCCCGAGAAGTTTGCAAACACTGGGATGCCAACAGCACCCAGAAGGTCATATACTAAAAGACTTAAAAATGCATACCTTGGTGGCAGAACAAGGCTTGATAAGAAGATTGCCAGAACCTGCAATGTAAATGGCACAGGACCAATTGGAATTGAGATCTGTGCACAAACAGCCACAATTGCTGCAAATAAGGCAGATAGAATTATCATCCTTGTTGTGTATGCGCTTTTTGTGTTCGACATTTCTTTGCCCCTTTGTGTAAACTTATTATATTAAAATGGTTTACCAAAAATATATCAGCCAAATATCAAAATGTCAAGGATATTTTGCGTAACATTACTTTTGACAAAAGAGCTGGGTGTTGATTACAAACCCGAAAAAGAAGAGGATGAGAATGTAAACAGGATGAAGCAGGAGATACTGAATTCCATTCTTCTTGCAAAAGAAGAGACCTCTGAAGAAAAGACAATAGCGCATGAAGAAAGAACCGAGAATAAAGAAGCAAATGGCATGTATACTTCTAAAAACCCGGAAGACGGTGTGCTTTTGTAAGTAAAAGGGAAAATGATACAGAAAAACCATGGTAGCTTCCTTGCAATTTTACAAGGAAGCTACTTTTTTTAATATAATTTCTTCTGTAAAATTTGCTGATAGTATGATATAATATTCTCAAAGAAATGCAAACGTTTGCTAATGGAATTTTACATAATAAGAAGCTGAAAGGAGAGATTTTTATGGGAAGCTTAAATCTTCAAAAAGTGCTTGAGATTCTAAAACAAAAAGCAAAAAAATGGGATATGAAAAATGATTACAGGATACCGGTGCTGTGGGATAGCTTTGGCTACATGGGAGATGAGAAGAAAGAAAATCCTGACAGAACCCTGACTGTAAACCCGTATAATTTTATTTCGGAGTGCATTGAAAGATGCATTCTGCCGTATGCAGATCCAGACACAGATTATTTGCAAACGATGGCACAAATTGAAATACAAAAAGGAGACAAAGAAGCTTCACAGGAGGGCTGGATTAAAAAAAGCAGCATTTACGGGATGCAAATCAGGACAACTTCAGCCTGGGACCATGATGGTGATAGAGAACTGAAGCTTGAAAATAGATTCGGGCTGAAGGACACAGGGACTTTTATAAAAACAATTGCACTTTTGCCTCTTATAAAGAAGATGGGCTTTGACACAATTTACACCCTGCCTATTACCAAAAACAGCACAAGGTACAAAAAGGGTGAGATGGGTTCGCCCTATGCAGTCAAGAACTTTTATGAGCTTGACCCTGTTTTAAAAGACCCAATGACAGAAGAGCTCTCAATAAAAGAGGAGTTTGCAGCTTTTGTTGAGGCATGTCACATACTTGGAATGAGGTTTGTAATAGACATAATTCCAAGAACATCTGCAAGGGATTCTGACTTCATTTTAGAACATCCTGACTGGTTCTACTGGATAAGATTATCGGATGCCCCGAAATATCGCCCGCCACAGCTTACACTTATCAAAGAGTTTACAAAAGCCGATGAGTCAAACATTGACATAATTTACAGGGATGAAGCAGTGAAAGAACATTTAAAGCTATTTGTTGATTCGCCGGACAAGTTTGCACCCGAAAAGTGGGCTGAGATAAAAGAAGCCTGCAAGAGAAATCCCGCCACAGACTTTTTTGAACTTATAGAAAACAATATAGGGCTTACAACTGCACCTGCGTTTTCTGATTGTTTGAACGACCCGCAGCCACCATGGACAGATGTTACCTATCTGAGGCTTTATCTTGACCATCCGGTGCAGTCTGCAAAGTATGTATCTCAAAATCAGCCACCCTATATACTGTTTGACACAATCAGAGCAAATATATTCAAAGGGGAAAGACCCAATTCAGAGCTCTGGGAGATGCTGTCGAACATAATAGTTCACTATATCAAAAACTTTGGTGTTGACGGTGCAAGGATTGACATGGGCCATGCACTGCCAAAAGAGCTTGAAGACATGATTATATCAAAGGCAAAAAAGGCAGACCCTCACTTTTGCTTTATAGCTGAAGAGCTTACTTTATCGGGGGACAGAAAGGCAAAAGAGTCGGGCTATGACATGATAATAGGTGATTTATGGGCACAGGTGCCAAGGTATTATCAGGGGAACCTCAAAAAAATGATTGATAAGCTTTTGAAGGTTCAACTTCCTGTTTTCGCTGCATCTGAGATTCCGGACAGCCCAAGGGCGGCATCAAGATTGGGTGGCAGGGAGTTTTCAAGATTTTCGGTTGTGCTGAATAACTTTCTGCCAAATGCAGTCTTCTTTTTGACATCCGGGCAGGAGGTTTATGAAGTCCAGCCAATGAACTTGGGGCTTGACCCGCAGAAAGATGGAAGGTTTAAATTGCCAAAGTCTGACCCGTTTTATGGCAGGCTTGCGTTTTTTGACAGGTTTGCTCTTCACTGGACAAATGACGGCGCAGAGGATATGATTGAGCTTATATCCAATATATCAAAGATAAGAAATAAATTCAGAAGTTTTATTGACGCAAATAATTTTCTTAAAATTCCTTACAACAGTAAATATATTATCACCTTTGCATACATGAATGAAGCAAAGGGCAAAGAATATTTGATTGTTGTTGCAAATGCTGATAATCTGAGGGAGAAAAAAGTGGAGTTGAATCTTGACAGAGTGAAGCTGAATCTATCATCTGAGATAGAAAAGATTGAAGTTATTTTCAGTTTAAAGGATGGGAAAGACTGCATGTTAGAAGGAAAAAAACTTATCTGCAACTTAAAGCCACTTGATATAAAGATCCTTCTTGCAAGGTAAAATCAATGTTTGCACCCTTTTAAAAGGGTGTTTTTTTATCAAAAATATAGCAAGAAGACTCCATCTTCTGTAAGATGAAGATGAATTGCTAAAAATGTGATAAAATATTTCTGGGTGATGTCAAGTGTACAAAACACAAAAAAATCATATAAGATGTGATAAGAAAACATACAAAATTTTGCGAAAGCTTTGTCACTTTTCAAAAAACCTGTACAACTTTGCTCTGTATAATATAAGACAGCATTACTTTAAAACCCATGAACACCTGCGATATGAAAGTGTATATCACATTGCAAAAGGCAACGAAAACTATATGCTTTTGCCATCACAGGTTGCACAGCAGACACTTATTTCGGTGGATGAATCTTTTAAATCTTTTTTGAACCTTTTAAAAGCCAAAAAGGAAGGAAAGGTAAAAGAGAAAGTTTTAATGCCAAAGTATCTGCCCAAGGATGGGATGTATCAGATAGTTTTCCCAAAAGACCAGTCCAAAGTAGAAGACAGAAAAGTGAGACTTAGTCTTGGCAGAAGTTTTTCAAAGGAGTTTGGGGTAAGATACTTATATTTTGATTTGCCAAAAAACATTGCAGAAAAAAAGATTAAGGAAGTCAGGATAATCCCGAGATACCATGGTAAATGGTTTGAGATTGAGTATGTGTATGAGGAAAAGGAGCAGGATTGTAAGCTTGACAGAAGCAGGTATTTGGCAATAGACTTAGGATTAAACAACTTTGCAGCGCTTACGGATACCATTGGGACTGCCTTTTTGATAGAAGGCAGGTTTTTAAAATCAGTCAACCGATGGTACAACAAGGAAAAAGCAAGACTGCAGAGTGTATACTCCAAACAGGGAATCAAATATGGCTCAAAACTTGCTCAAGTTTCTTTAAAAAGACAGCATATAGTTGATAACTTTTTAAATCAGGCTGTAAACGTTGTAGTTAAGCACTGTCTGGAAAATAAAATAGGAATAGTTGTTGTGGGTAATATGAAAGAGATAAAGAAGGGTATAGAGCTGGGGAAGGTGAACAATCAGAACTTTGTGGGAATACCATACAAGAGGTTTAAGAGAAAATTAGAAGCAAAGTGCAGGTTATATGGTATAGAGTATGTGGAGGTAGAAGAAAGCTACACCTCACAGAGGTGCAGCAGATGTGGGATGGTTGACAAGAGTAACAGAAAGCATAGGGGCTTGTATGTGTGCAAGAACTGTGGGAATGTATTGAATGCGGATATAAATGGGGCGATAAACATACTTTTAAAGGTAGCTGGTGAATCTGCGATAAAGCAGATAATCAGTAGTGGGTGTGTGAACCACCCTGTGAGAATAAGGGTAGCTTAAAATCCTACCAAACTTCTCACGAAGCCTCCACCTCTTCAGGTGGATGGTAGTTTACTTAAAAGCTTTAGAAAATAGGCATGATATTTGAGGTCAAAGGCGGGCATCAGGTAAGACTTTAAAAAACCGGAAGGGGGCTTTTTTATAAAGAGGTTTTGACTTTATAAAGCCCCCTTCCGTGTTTATACATTGTCTTCAAAGGGTTACCTCAACAGTGCATTCAGGCTTGTCAATAGTAAAGCTGGCTTTTTTGTCTTTGAATGCAATTTCATATTCACCCATAAATCCACTGACTTTTAAAGTTCCGCTCTGGTCTGTGACAAGCTCCTGTGTGCCTGTCCACCATTCTTTTTTGATTAAATTGTAAAGAGCACTGTAAATGGGTTTGATTCTTCCATCTTTTGTAACAAAGCCAGCCGGTGCACCAAGCCATGCGAATGTGTCGATGAAATTCCACCATGTAATAGCTTCAACAAGCGGATGTGCAAAGAGCATCTTATAAAATAGCACGGCTTCCATTGCCTGGCGCTCTTCGCATTCCGGAGTTGAAAGCCAGTTTTCCGGTTTGTAATCGTTAAGGTCCTTTATATGCGGTGGCATAAGCTTTCCGGATATCAATGTGACTTCTGTGAAATGCAAAGGTATTCCAAAACGTGAAAACCTTTCAAGCACCTCCTGTGTCTTTTCAACACCCCAGAAACCCTGATGCATGTGCGACTGTATGCCGATAACGTCGAACCTGACACCGGCATAAAGCAAAGCTTCTATGAGTATTTCGTATGCATCTGATACCACATAGTCGTTTATGAGCAGAATGCTTTTTGGATTTGCCTCTTTGGCTGCTTCAAAAGTCATTTTGACAAGCCCTATTCTGCCATACTGTCTGCAGATTCTGGTGATTCCATTGTCATATTTATTGAAGTTTGGCATTATCACAACCTCATTTATCACATCCCACATGTCAATAAGCCCGGCAAAATCACTCACTTCGCGTTTTATTCTGCCAAGCTGTGCATCCAAAATTTGTTCATTGGTAAGTTCAAGAAGCCATGGTGCTGTGACTGTGTGCCAGCAGAGAGGATGTCCTTTTAATACAAATCCGCGCTCTTTTAACCACTGTGCTGCGTTTTTGAGTCGCTGTGTATCCGGCTTGCCGCGCACAGGTTCAAACCTGCCCCAGTAGAATGGAAGAGTTGCAAAGTTGAAGAGGTCCACAAACTTTTCAAACGACATCTGAACAATTTCTCTTAGCTCGTCCGAAAATTCATTGTTTACAAACGGAACCACTGAGAAGTCCGCACAGCCAAACAGGAACCTGTGCTTTGTTTGTTTGACTTCCACTTTTGCATTTTTAAGAGGCTGACCATCCGGTGTTTTGATTTTGACAGCAGCTTTACCTTTTCGGTGCTGATACTTATCCATTTTTTTAAACCCTCCCTATAATCTTTATTTCAAATTAACCATTTGCCCGCCTTTAACCTCAACCGGATTGCCGTCAACAAGCAACCAGATCGAAGTTGCAGATGGGTTATAGACAATTTCTTTGTCAGCCGAAAACTCAAGCATTTTTAAAGCTTTAACATATCGAACAATTTCAATGTTTGTTGCAAACCAGACAGAGTCGAATTTTGATACCAGTTTGCAGAAATTCTCAATGATATGCCAGTTATTTTCACGCTTAAATTCAAAACTGTGCCCCCATATGTACAGAAGCTGCAGATGCTGAAGGTAGGGGCTTTCCAGGAATTTCTTTGATATATCAAGAAGATCCTGGTTGTGATGGCAGGTTGGATGCCATGCCAGAAAGGTTGATGGCAGGTTGAAGCTGAAAGTAGAAATCACAGTCCTTGAATATTCAATGCCGAGCGATGGCAGAATCTTTACAATGTCTTCATTGTAAACTCCATAAGGGTATGACATGCCTTTAACAGGGTACCCTACAAGTTTCTCCAAAGCCTTTCTGTCCTCCATGATCTCTTCAACTGCAGCTTCAACAGGAATGGAGTCCAGAAAAGGATGGGTTTTTGTATGCACGCCGACCTCATGCCCCTGGTAAAGCCGGCTCACTTCGTCGGGCTCAATGAATATATTCCTGCCAAGATTTGCCGAGTTCAGGAAAAATGTTGCCCTGATTTTGTATTCATTGAAGATGCTGACAAGCCTTCGATCAAAAATCTGACCGTCATCATAGCTGAGTGTAATTGCTTTTGACCTGCCACCGGGGAACAGATAGCTAACATACATCGCCTATCACCTCATTAAAATATCTTAAAGTTCTTCTTCTGTTGTAAAAGGTGAAGCTGGAAGCCCTTCTTTGTTATAAAGATTGGCACCTTCAGGATTGTCTGCCCAGGCGTATCTTACATAAACAGGGTTTTGGATGCTATCATTCCAGACAATCACCTTGCTGCCATATATTTTAGCATTTGCCCATACAAAATTTTTATCAGGACCGGCTATTGCAAAGCTTTTCGGCATCTTGCCATCTTTTGTGCAAAGGCCACTTCCAGCATCAGAAAATTCCAGTATGACTCTGTTTCCTTCAATTTTCATTGACCTGTAAAGAGGACCTGATGCAACCAGGTCTTTTTCGCCGTATGCAATTTTCTGTGCAAGAAGAGCAAGCCGCTCACCAACAGCTTTTTTGTTGGACGGGTGAAGGTCGTTCCACTCGCCAACATCAATTGCAACTGCCATGCCTGCATTGTCAAGACGCAAAAGTGCTCTTCTTTGCTCTTCTCTGAGCCTTGCCCAGTTGCTGTCACCTGGCTGTGGCTTTGGTTCCATAAAGTTTGCAAGCTGAACATACAGAAACGGAAAGTTGTTCTTCCATCTTTCCCTCAGGTCCTTTACAAAAGCGCAAAGTTTTTCACAGTAACCCTCAGGATTGTCAGTATTGGACTCTCCCTGATACCATATTATGCCTTTTATGCTGTAGTTCAAAAGCGGTGCAATCATTCCGTTGAAAAGACCTGTAGGTTTGTATTGAAAGAAAGTTTGTAATGGCAGAGGTTCTTTTGCACGTGCTCCGACCGTGCACAGCCACTGTCCGCTGAGGTCCTGTGTATAATCTTCTGTAAACAGCTTGTACTCTTTTCCTTTTACAAACTCACCATTGCCGTCGTTGCTTATAACCCTCACAACAATTGTGTTTTTCCCTTCTTTTAAAAGCCCTGCGGGTATATTGTACTTCCTTGGCGGGTATCGGTATGAAGTAGAACCAACCAGCACTCCATTTACATACGTAAAATCGCTATCAACTATAGTTCCGAGATAGAGTTTGGCTGGTTTTCCTGCTACACGTGAGGGGATGTTCACTTCTTTTCTGAACCACACAGCACCTATTGTTGAATCAAGGCCCATTTGCTTCCATGTAGCTGGAATATTTACTGGCTTCCACCCGGATGGGATATAGTTTTCATCAAAAAATGGGAAAGGAGTATTTTTAAGCCCTATATCATTGTTTTCCAGATAGTCAAACCATGCTTTTATTTTCGCTTCCTCTTCTTTTTTGACAGATTCTATAAAGCTGTCATCTTTGAGCTTTTCCAGTTCTTCAGGATTTTCAATAAACTGGACTGCTATTTCTTTGCTCATCCATGCTTCAATTGGAGTTCCGCCAACACATGCTTTAATCAGCCCTATGGGGATTTTATATTTTTTGTAAAGTGCTTTTGCAAAAAAATATCCCACCGCTGAAAATTTCAGTATGGTTTCTTTGCCAAGAACCTCCCAGCATCCCCCTTCTAAGTCTTTGAGCGGACCTTTAAAGTGGTATCTGTCGGGGACTGTAAACTGCCTGATAAATGGAATGTTGCAGTCTTCAAGCTCTTCAGGGTACAGGTCAATAACCCTTTCCATGGGCAGTACCATGTTGGACTGACCCGAGCAAACCCACACATCACCAATTAAAATGTCTTTTATAACAGTGGTATGATGCGCGCATTTGATCTCCATGCAATATGGACCGCCGGCATCCATGGGAGGTAAAATGACTTCCCAGCTGCCTTCATCGGAGGGTCTTGCTGTGTACGATTTGCCCAGGAAATTCACCTCTACAGTTTCACCTGCATTTGCCCATCCCCAGATTTTTATATTGCTGTTTCTTTGAAGTACCATACCATCGCTCAGAAGCTTCGGCAATACAAGCGGCATAACCAATCACCCTGACTTTTAAAAGTATTTTAAATATAGAAAACGATTTCAAAATATCATAAAACAATAATCCTCTTTATCTGACTTTTCCACACATAAACATTATATCATTTTAAGCAGGAAAAGAAAACAGAAAAGTAAAACTCAAAGCAAGCAGCACGCCTGAAAAAGGTGATTGCTGCTATTTTTTATATTGCTATATTCTGCAGACTTACATCCAATGAATCATAAAAACTGCTATTCAAAACCAAATTACCTGCTTTAAAAATAAGCTGCTTGCCTTTATGCTAAAAAATTTTTTTACAATAAGAAGGAATTTTGCACTTAATGTCGAATTATAATAAACAACGCTATAAAGAGGAAAAATTCATCAAAAAGGGGAGATTGTTTGGATGAGAGCAAAGTTTATATTTGAAGTGCAAAACAGTCAAGAAGAGTACAGGGAGTTGCCGGTTTATTATAGAACAGTTTTTATGGCTTTTTTGAAAAAGGCACTGTCAGATTACAACAGCGAGTATTTTCGGAAGTTATACTGGTGGGAAGATAAGAAAAACAAGTGGCAAAAGCCTTTTGTATATGCAGTGAACCTGCCAAATATGAATTTTTTGGATGATAAGGTTTTATTCAGAGGCGATATAGTTTTGAATCTTTCAACTTCCGATTATGAGTTTTTTGTAAATATTTACAATGGGCTTATAAGCAAGAACCTGTATCCTTACAAACTGGCAGACCATTGCGTGGTCAAACTAAAAAGATCCTACCTTGTCAAAGAGCCTGATCAGTTTGATTCCACCATGACTTTCAAAACATTTTCACCGGTTTTAATTGAAAAAAAAGAAGGAGATGACAAAATACCGGTTTTGCCATATGAGGAGGGTTTTGAGGAGATTTTGAATGACGTGATTGATTTTGAGATCAGAAATATAAGAATTCTGAGGGGACAAAACCGCGGACTTCACAAAAGAATCAGTTTTAAGCCAAAAAATATAAAAAAGACTGTTGTAAAGCATAAGATTTCAGAGTTTGAGAAAAATACCGGCAAAGAGATTATGTATCTTACAGGTTTTTCGGGGATATTTGAACTATCAGGACATCCCGAGGATTTGAAAGAGATTTACCAGAATGGCCTTGGATTCAGGCGCGCTCAGGGCTTTGGCTTTATTGAGGTGGCGAGGTAAAGTGTTAAATAGGTTTTCTCTATTCTGAATCAGGAGGTAGAATAAATGAAATGCTAACATTGTATCCTGGTAATTGGTTGTATAATGCTTCAGTGATTGGTTTTTTAATTTCTGTAAAAGAAATTGAAAATTTATCAAACCATTTTAGTTTTAAAGAAGATGGCAGTGTTGTTATAGACCAGAATATTTTTAAACAATTAAAAATTGAGGAAAGATATTATGAAAAAAAGGTTGCGTCAATTATAGGTAAATCATCTTTTCACATAAACTATTTGCAGTATGGTGAAGATTGGAAAGAAGTTTTTAGGCTTTTTGTTAAGAACTTAGCCAATATAAAAGAAGTTGATGAATCTATGTCGTGCGATTTTTGTGGTAGAAAATTTGCATTTTCTGATACAGATATTAAAGATATGCAGAGAAAGATGATAAGATGTGTAATCAATAGACATAAAAGAGAAAAAAATAATATAGAAAAAGCCAATAAAAGGCAGATTAATAATACAAACAATGTTAAAAATTCTTCCAAAGAAATACCATATTCAAAAATTTTCAAAATTCTTAGTATGAAAGATAAACAAATAGAAGTAAATTATAAAAAAATGAAAGAAACTTTAGGGAAGTTTTTGAATGGTATTAAAAAGTTTGACATGCGGCATAATGCTTTGTTGGCACCTTCATTAGGAGAATTTCCTAATTCATTCTGTAATAATGCTGATAGTTTATATATTTGCCCGCTCTGTGCCTATCTAATTCTTCATTACCATGTTTGTATGACAGATTTAGCTGATGGTTTAAAAATGTTTGTAAATGCTCCCTCGTTTGAGGTAATGTGGCATTTAAATGAGTATGTACAAACCATTTATAAAAGAGAAAGAATATCCAGAACAAAAGAACTTCTGGGTATGTCACTTATAGAAATGGCTTTAAAACTCAATATTCAACTTGGAAAGTGGACAATGATGAATATAGAAATTGTTACTTTATATAACAAAAAAGTAGATTTCTTTTCCATTCTGTATGAAACGACTGTTCTTCTCTCGAATCGCGAGATTGCAACATTATTAAATGATATTGGGGAACTCAGTATATTAAGTTTTGTATTGAATAATGATTTTTCAAAAATAATGGAACTTGGTGAAAGAATATTAAAAATTTCTCTTTTAAACTATTCAGTAGAGAAGCTTAAACAAAATGATAAAGAGTTTGTAAAGGAAAATATTAAGCTACAAAAAAATATTGATAATTTGACCAATTTATCTTACAAACTTTTTAAACTCTATGCATTGATTGAAGAGAAAATTAAGAGGGAGGTTTTTGTATGAGAGAAAGTTTCAATTTCAATTTTGATGAAATAAAAGAAAGCTTAGAAAAAGCAATAAAGGAAAATCAGATTAAAATTGACGTATTCGAAAAAGCAATTAACAATTACAAAAAACTTGGTTTTGAGCTCGAAAAAATACTGGAGTTTGCAGCAAAAAATGCAAAGGATGAAGATAAGGTTAAACTTTGGGCATTGTTTTATGAGATTTCTCTTCAAAATATCAGTGAGCTATGTGATAGGGTGAAAAGATATGGAGAATCATTAAAAAACTCCGAGCTTTATAAGAGATTTTATGATGAGGATAAAAAAGTTCCAAGAGGTATAGCCTTTAGGATTCTCGAGTTAACAAGACTTGGGAAAAGAGAAGAAGTTTTTTATGTACTTTTAAGAGAGTTTGTGAATGCACAGCAAGAATTAAAGCATGATCTTGTAAATGCCTTTAATCCAAAATACTCGATAGAAAACTTTAAAATTTTAGTTTATTCTTTTATGAGTGGACTACTGGGTTGAAATTAAAAAATATAAAAAAGTATGGGAGGGTGTAGAAAATGGAATTAATAAACAGAAATAATTTTAAGCATGTAACTGTTACTTTGATTTTTGAAGCTTCAGCACTGAACAGAGATGAGAAGATAGGTGGAAACATTCTATCATTAAAGAAGTTAAAACAGGGTGATAAAACAGTTAGCTATTTAGGGAAACCTGCTATGAGACATTACCTTTTTGAGACATTGGTTAAAGGTTACAATTGGAAGGCATGTCCGGTCACATTAACAGAACGGGGTGAGGTTGTCCAGTTTGATATTTTAAAAGAAGATATTTTAACATGTCCAGAACTTGATGCATTTGGGTACATGTATACTATAAATAACCAATCTTCGATTACTCGAAAGGCTCCAGTAGGTATTACAAAAGCTATAGGTTTAAATTCTTATGAGGGCGATATGGCTTTTTATGCAAACCATGATCTTGTTAAAAGAGCAATAAAACAGGGGTTTGATGCAAATCCTGATCCATACAACAAAGAGGAGCATATTTCATTATATAAGGTAAGCTTTACAGTTGATGTGGATACCTTGGGGAAAGATGAGTGGATTGTTGATGCACAGCCAGAGTTCAATAATGGATTAATAAAGATTACATTATCCTCTGAAAGAGTAAAAGAAATAGAAAATGCTAAGCCTCTTGATAATAAAGAAAATAAATATGAAGTTACAAATGGAATTATTACATGGGAGGAAGTTAAAGTTGGCAATAAAAAGAAATATAAAATAACTTTTGAACTGAATGAGAAAGAAAAGAAAGAGCGTATAAAACAAATCCTTGAAGCTATCAAAGACGGACTTTATGCGCAATCAAGCGGTGAGACTAATACAATTGTTCCTCTATTTATGATTGCAGGATATGTAAAGGTTCCATCTCCAGTTTTTCATCCATATATCTTTGTTGAACCTGTATGTAGTAATCAAACGTATAAAGTATTGGGTGTAATTGATGCATTGAGAAATAGCTGGATTATAAATAAGGTATATATAATGGACTGCAAGAGGATGCAAATAGAAGGAAAAGAAGAGTTTATAAAAAATGTAAAAGATGAAAAGAGAATTAGTATAATCAAAGATTGGGATGAATTTATAAATGAGTTATGAAAGACAAAGATAGCAATTCTTCTGCGGATAAAACCTAAAGAGGTAGGTAAGATAACAATGAGTTATGAAAAAATTAAAGCGTTGAAAATAAAAATATATCAGCCACAGGCACACTATAGAATACCCTTTAGTTACCAAAGGCGACATACTTATCCGCTTCCCCCATATTCAACAGTTATGGGACTTGTAGCAAATGTTCTTGGTATAAAGAATTTACCAGGGCAGGAAGAGCCATGTACAAAAGAAAATTGCGGGTGTGCTTACTGCAATTATAAAATGATTAAGATAGGGGTTTGTGGAAACTTTAAATCTAAAAGCATAGAGTATACGTGGCTTAGAAATTTAAACAAAGAATACCATATAAAAAGATTTGGTACAGTAGCAAATAGAAACGTAGCGGGACATATTGAGCATATTGGAGGCCAGTCACCGTGTTCAATTGATATTTTGAATGATGTTCGCATTTTTGTTTATTTATATCATCATGATAATTCATTCCTGAATGAGATAAAATGGAGTTTTGAAAATATGGAAAAAAAATCATCAATTCTTCATTTGGGAAGAGCCGAGGATTGGATAGTAATAGAAGACCTAAAGGAAGTGGAACTAAGCGTCGAAGAAATAAACGGTAATTATAGGCAATTTTTTTGGATTCCTGAAAGAATTTTTGGGACAGGATTTGGAGAAGAATTTAAAAAAGTAAGTGGATTAGTTTATAGTCTACCCACCTTTTACAGGATAATAAATGGATCAAGAAATTTTTATTATATGAAATCAAAACTTAATGATGGGAATATGGGAGACATATTTGCTTATTTTGACCATGAAGAAAAAATCCCGGTATTTTTTGCTGACCTGAAGGGGGATAAAAATGAGTGAAATTTGGGCAAAATCAAGTTATGATGATATAAACAAGCAGACAATAACTTTATCAAAGCATGTCTCTGATGTTTTAGAAGTATTTAAAAATATAGAGATAAAAATCAAAAATAAGTCATTAATTGATGCGACAAAAATTGCAATATATTTACATGACCTTGGAAAAGTGTTGCCCTCTTTTCAGATTAAAGTTCTCAAAAATAAAATGTATCAACCATGGGATATATGTTATGAAGTTCCTCATTCTCTGTTTTCTATTTTTTGGATTGATATAAACAAATTAAAAGAAAAGCTTAATGGTGAGGATTATTTGAATTTTGTCATTTCAGCTGTTGCATATCATCATTGGAGAGAGAGGTTTGATGACTTTATTTCAAAAGAAAATGAGATGCTCAAAAAACTATGTAAATTGATAATTGATAAGTGGGGAGAACATTTGCAGAACAATCTTGACAATGAATATGAAAAAATTTCTAATCATGGTGAATACAAAGACTTAATAACTCTCAACCGAAAATGGCTTAATAGTATAATAAATGGAAGGATTTTATTAGACCTTGCAATACCACCATACAAATTTGATTATGAGCCTTTGAGAAGAGAAGTTAACAAAGAATGGATTTTAGTTGCAGGTTTTCTACAAAGATGTGATCATTATGCTTCGTGGTGTGAAGAAGAAGGGAAAGAAGAAGAATTAGACAAGGTGGAAATTGACCCTATGAATAAAAATGCGATAGATAGCAGTATACTTACCAAAGTAGGGGAAAGTGCCTGGCAATTTGTAGCATTGAATAATAAATTGGACAAAAATATTATATTAATTGCACCCACTGGTTATGGGAAAACTGAATTTGCGTTTTTGTGGTCAAATGGTGAAAAATTTTTCTACACTCTTCCTATTCGATCAGCAGTCAATAATACTTATGAAAGAGCAAAAGGAATATTTGGCGATGATAAAACTGGAGTTTTGCATTCAGATATTGATTTGTATTTGTTAAATAAAGCTTCTGATGAAGCTGATGTAATGAAAATTTACGAACTTGCAAAACAACTTTCGTATCCTGCAATAATTTCAACAGGAGACCAGTTTTTCCCTTATGCTCTAAGACCTCCAGGCTTTGAAAAGTTATTTGCTACTCTTTCTTATTCCCGACTTGTAATTGATGAAATACAGGCGTATGATCCAAAAGCATGTGCCATAATAACGAAGTTTATTGAAATGTTGTATAAAATTGGAGGAAAATTTTTACTTATGACTGCTACAATGCCCAAATTTATAGAACACAGAATAAGAGAATTGATTCCTTCTTTTAATGATCAAGTAGAAGAAGTAAATATTTATAAAAAAGAAAAAAGGCATTTAGAGAAAATTTACAAACACAAGTTAAGACTTGAACTAATAAAAAGCAAAACAGATTCTACGGCAGATTTCAGATTACCAGAGGAGAAAATTGATGAAATACTTGAACAAGCCAAAAGAGGTAAAAGAGTACTTGTTATTTTGAATACTGTGGCTTTTGCTCAAGAAGTTTATAAAAAGCTAAAAGAAAAAGCTTCTGGAGAGATTCGAAATAACATCTTTTTGCTTCATTCTCGTTTTACTTTAAATGATAAAGAGATAAAAGAAAGGGAATATATTAAATCATTTTACAATCCAAAATCTGTACATGAAAATGTCGGTAAAATTCTTGTTTCTACACAGGTGGTTGAGGCTTCACTTGATATTGATGCAGATGTTTTGTTTACAGAAATATGCCCTCTTGATGCATTGGTTCAGAGAATGGGAAGAGTTTTGAGAAGGTATTTTTATAGGAACGGAAAAGTAATTAATAAGAGCAATAATGATGAGCATGAGTTGTCTGAAATGTTTAAAGCATTTGAAAAGGAACCAAGTGGTGAACCAAATGTTCATGTATTCATTTTTGATGATAAGTTACAATCAGGTGGAGATTTAGTTTATCCTAAGGAACTTGTAAAACTTTCTCTTGCATGGTTATGGAAGGAAAGTCAAAAAAATAATTTGGACACTCTCTTAAATGAAGTTTCTCAGTTCAAAGAAGACGATATTGATTATGATAAAAAAATAGAAGAAAAGATTTTTCAACAAGAATTTTTAGATTTATTGGAAAACATATCTCAAAAGAGCGGTAAAAAGAAGAATAAAAAGAATCAGGAAAGTAATGTATATGATACAATAGTTGAAAATAATGATTGGTTATCTAAGATAGACAAAACCGAAATTGAGTTATCAGAGTATGAGAAATATGTATTGGTTTCTTTATTTTATAGTACATTAAAACAAAATGGTACCTATTTAAGGAGTTATTATGATACACTTGATATTCTTGAAGCAGGCTGGATGTCTGAGAAAAAATCAGAGGCTGAGAAGATCTTTAGAAATATCTTTAGTCTTCAAGTTGTTCCAGAGGAATATTTAGAAAAGTTTGAAGCGGACATTTTAAATTTTATTAGTAAAGAAGAAGCGACACCATCAGAAAAGAAGTTATTATTTACACGTTTTAAAAAAGATGTTCTGGCAAAATATGTAGTAAATCAACCATTTGAAAGAGGATTAACTCCTGTAATTAAAAGATTAAACTTGAAATTCAATAACAATAATTGGGAAATCAGATTACAGCGATGGTTATCAGATATCTATGTTTCTTCACATAAATACAATGAGGAATTAGGACTATTGAAAAATGAAAGATATGACATTGAAAATTATATAGTGTAAAAAAGCGAGTGAAAATATATGGAATATATACAAGAATATTCTGAACTCAAATTCCAGGGTATAAAAATAAACTATCTTTACGTTTGCAAACGCAAGCTCTGGCTTTTTAGCAAAAATATAACATTTGAAAATTGGTCTGACAGAGTTCTGCTTGGCAAAATCTTGCATGAATATTCTTATCCCAAAGAAGAGACAAAAGAGGTTTTGATAGACAATCTGATAAGGATTGACATTCTATCGGATGGTGCAGTGAGAGAGGTAAAACACAGCAGCAAAATGAAAGAGGCAGACATTATGCAGGTTATGTACTATCTTTACTATTTGAAACAGAAAGGGATACAAAAACAGGGGATAATCAATTACCCGAAAGAAAGAAGAAAAGAGGTGCTGGATCTTACACCTGAGTATGAGGAAAAAGTAAAGCAGGCTTTAAAGGAGATAGAAGAAATCACAAAAAAACCTGTCCCACCGCCTGCAACAAAACAGAGAATTTGCAAAAGCTGTGCATATTTTGAGTTTTGCTGGGGGTAGTTGCTATGCAAAAGACGCTTTATATAAATTCGAATGGAAGACTTCGAAGAAAAGAAAACACCCTGTACTTTGAGACAGAAACCGAAAAGAGGGCTGTTGACATTGAAAACATTGAACAAATTCATATATTTGGTGAGGTTGATTTGAATACCAGGGCATTGAACTATATCTCCCAGTATGGTATAGTTCTTCACTTTTACAACTACTATGGCTTTTATGCAGGAAGCTTTATGCCACGAAAGAAAAATGTCTCGGGTGATGTGGTTGTTCGGCAGGCACTACACTATCTTGACAGGGATAAAAGAATGTTTTTAGCATACTGCTTTGTAGAATCAGCAGTTTATCATATGATGAGAAACTTGAGAGAGAGAAAAGAAGCTGAGGCTTTTTTGAATGCTATTGAAGACGAATGGGAAAATGGCAGGTTTAATATTTCGAGCATACCAGAGCTTATGGGGCTTGAGGGAAGGGTGAGGAACATTTACTATTCATCTTTCAATCAATTTTTGCCAGAAGATTTTTACATGGAAAGACGTGAAAAAAGACCACCAACAAACCCCATAAATGCGTTGATTTCTTTCGGGAATAGCCTAATATACAGCACCATTTTGACAGAAATATATCACACACAGCTTGACCCGAGCATAAGTTTTTTGCATGAACCGGGCGAAAAGAGATTTTCTCTGAGCCTTGACATTTCGGAGATTTTTAAGCCACTTATTGTGGACAGTGTAATTTTCAAACTTCTAAACAATCGTCAGATTACACTTGAACACTTTGATGAGGACTTGAATTATTGCTATTTGAATCAAGAAGGAAGAAAGATTTTTATAAAAGAGCTTCAGAACAAACTTGAAACAACAGTTCGCCACAGGCAGCTTAACAGAAATGTATCTTACAAAGGTTATATAAGGCTTGAGTGCTACAAGTTAATAAAGCACTTTATAGGTGATAGTGTCTACTCACCTCTGAAGGCATGGTGGTAAGTGGTTGCCAAAAGACAACACTTTGTGCTAAAAACAAAAAACATATTGCAGAAGATGCTGCTTTAAAAGTCAGATACAAAATAGTTACTATCAGGTATTCCTAAATTTTATATAGAAAAGTTTAACAAATGTAACTTTATGAAAAGAAATTTCTTTTTAAGAATTTGGTGCAAAGGGTGATTGACAATTTTTGTAATCGTGACATATGATGTGAATGAAAAGCGTGTAAACAAGGTTCGAAAGATTTTGAAAAAGTATTTCACATGGGTACAGAACTCTGTATTTGAAGGTGAAATAACATACGGAAAGCTTGAAAAATGCAAACGCGAACTTTTTTCTGTGATAGAGAAGGACGAGGATTCAGTGTATTTTTATGAAATGGAATATAAAATTGTGTGCAACAAAAAAGTACTTGGACAGGAGAAAAACTATGATTCCATAATACTGTAAAGATGCTGCGAATACAATTTTATTCCAAATACAACCATTTTGCAGCAAACCTCAAAATCAGTATTATGGTCCAAAAGCCTTATCATTCCTGTAAAAGCTTATTTTTTTGAAATCAAAACCAAAAACCAATTCCCCCTTTGCTGCAAATATATAACCTTGCAAAGTTTGGGCAAATATACTATACTATTGATATAATCTGAACTGAGGGCATTTTCATAAGAATGGGTTTTATCTGAACTATGAGGGATGTAAACCTTGCAAAGGTTAACAGAATTCGAATGAGGCTTGACCCGTTTTATCTGAACTATGAGGGATGTAAACAAAAATAACATTAAGGATTTAAAACGCAGATTTTTACAGTTTTATCTGAACTATGAGGGATGTAAACGATGTTTTTAAAAACGTGTTAACCGACGCAAAGAGGGTTTTATCTGAACTATGAGGGATGTAAACATGGAGCTCACATACATACCAACGGGGCAGAAGATACGTTTTATCTGAACTATGAGGGATGTAAACCCAATAAAGGATTTAGAAAATATTAAGCTTTTACAACAGGTTTTATCTGAACTATGAGGGATGTAAACAGCTTTGATTCCAGCATTTGTTAGTTGCATCATGTCTGTTTTATCTGAACTATGAGGGATGTAAACTGATTACACGCTTACTTACATTGTGCAAGAAGACGTACGTTTTATCTGAACTATGAGGGATGTAAACAATAAACTCTATGTCTTCATAAACTTGCCGTTCCCATTGTTTTATCTGAACTATGAGGGATGTAAACAAGGAGCAAGACTGCACTTTATAACTGAGCTGCCAAGTTTTATCTGAACTATGAGGGATGTAAACAAAAGACTTGATGAAATAGTAGAAATAATTAAAGAAGTTTTATCTGAACTATGAGGGATGTAAACTTCAGGGTGGCTTTTCAGTTTTTTTCGGCACGCTCAGTTTTATCTGAACTATGAGGGATGTAAACTTTATATGTAAAACGCAGCAAGACTACTCATCAGCCGCCGTTTTATCTGAACTATGAGGGATGTAAACGTAGTGCCAACAGTCCTGCAACTTATACAACAACAGTTTTATCTGAACTATGAGGGATGTAAACGTATGCTTTAACTTTTTGAGTTAAGTTATATACTCTGAGTTTTATCTGAACTATGAGGGATGTAAACAAATCAAGCTGTCTTACCTGCTTTACCCAGTCTAACAAGTTTTATCTGAACTATGAGGGATGTAAACTATAAGTAATAGCAATAACTGGACGTGGTAATGTTTTGTTTTATCTGAACTATGAGGGATGTAAACTAAACATATTCATTATCATTATCTTGAATAAGAACTTGTTTTATCTGAACTATGAGGGATGTAAACTAGTCTATTTTGAGCCTATAGTCTGGTTTGAATGTTGTTTTATCTGAACTATGAGGGATGTAAACCTTACTATCAAGTTTTGGTAATTTTCGTTATTCAATTTGTTTTATCTGAACTATGAGGGATGTAAACCGAGCACTTGTAAATATTACAAATGCTCACGGCTGTTGGTTTTATCTGAACTATGAGGGATGTAAACCATTTCGTTTTTTGCTCTATAATTTTTAAAACACGCAAGTTTTATCTGAACTATGAGGGATGTAAACCCATGAACCATCCAGCAAGGCTTTTTTCTCATTCTCTGGTGTTTTATCTGAACTATGAGGGATGTAAACTCTGTAAACAACAGCTTGTCTTCAAATTCAACAAAGGGTTTTATCTGAACTATGAGGGATGTAAACTTGTAATGAAATATTTTGTTTGTTTTAATTCTTGCAGTTTTATCTGAACTATGAGGGATGTAAACTTTTAAAGAAAATTCCCACGTTTAAATTCCACAAAAAGGTTTTATCTGAACTATGAGGGATGTAAACAGCTTTTTTCTCCGGAAGCCACCTTGCTTCTCCAGCGAGTTTTATCTGAACTATGAGGGATGTAAACTGCAAAAGTGGTTTTTCCAGTACCGGATCGTCCATATAGTTTTATCTGAACTATGAGGGATGTAAACGGATAATCAAAAGGAATAATCCAGTTACAATGTGGTGTGTTTTATCTGAACTATGAGGGATGTAAACCCATCTGAAAAGCCCGCTATAAATTCTTTAAAACCTCGTTTTATCTGAACTATGAGGGATGTAAACCGTTTCGATATTGTTTACTCTGCTCTGTAGTGTTGGGTTTTATCTGAACTATGAGGGATGTAAACTTTTAATATTTCATCAAGAAGCCTCCAAGTAACTTCGGTTTTATCTGAACTATGAGGGATGTAAACCGATCATTCACATCCAAGATTAATAAAGGCTTGGGGGCAGTTTTATCTGAACTATGAGGGATGTAAACTAAAGGTGAATTTAATAATTAAAACGGAACTAACTATTGTTTTATCTGAACTATGAGGGATGTAAACTGGTTTTACGGATTGCTCTTGAAAGACGACAGATTTGGTTTTATCTGAACTATGAGGGATGTAAACTCATAGGGTTTCACTTCTTCTCCCTCCTCGTATAATATGATTATCAAATCAATAAAAAATTCATATCTCAATTGGTACATTAAATTATTAGTACCAATTGATTACTGGAAATTCATTAAAATAAATTCCCATTCTTAAAACACTCACTTCTTAAAAATTGAATATTAAAATTGACTGCTACAGCTTAAATTTGCCCTTTATCTTTGGTAAACTAAAATCAGAAAAAAGTTAAGCCTGATTTTAGTTTGTTGGATATTTTTTGTCACCCCCTGCTGGACGTGCTTTGATAACTGCACGCCACAGCTTGTGAGAGACTGAACCCCAAAGGATTACATGAGTAATGTTTACTCGTTTGCTGTGCATGGTCAGTTTACCACATCTGATTTGAGCATATCAGATGTGTGCACCCTGTAAACTGCTCCGTAGCTCTAATATCGGCGAGGCTGCATTACATGTAATCCCCAGGGATAAAGGGCTTAACTCTTTTCCTAACACCACACTTTAGAAAGGAGGCTTTTAAATTGCCTAATACATTAATCGTGGGCATTGATATCAGTAGTCAGTCAAATTCTATCTTCTTCATCGATGATGCCGGTAATCACTTGATTAAAAAACCTTTTTCCTTGCCTAACAATCAAGAAGGCGCTAACGAATTAATCAAAAGAGTTATTGATTGTCTCAGCCAGTATAATCTATCCTGTATTAAGTTTGGCATGGAAGCAACTTCACATTACACATGGCATCTTCACCTTCATCTTGCTTCTTCTTCTGAACTACTACCTTACAAACCAACCTTCTACGTACTTAACCCAAGCATCGTCAAAGGATTTAAAAAAATCTACACTTTCTTGCCTAAGACAGATAATATTGACGCTATCGTTATTGCTGAATGTGTCAGGTTCAGTAAACTAAATCCAACACCTTTGCCAGATTTTAAATTTGCTGCACTGCAACGCCTTACCAGAATGCGCTACCACCTTGTTCATAATCTAACTCGCGAAAAAAACAGAGCTCTCAATCTCATATACCTTAAATTCTCTACTTATTCTCAAGAGTGCCCATTTTCAGATATCTTCGGTAAGGCATCTTGCGCTATCATCGAAAACTTTACACCTGATGATATCGCTTCTATGCCTTTAGAAGACTTAATTAAATTCGTATCCGATAACGGCAACAATAGACTCTCAGATGTTAATAAAATTGCTGAAATACTTAAAACTGCTGCTAATCGCTCCTTTAGATTACATCCTCTGTTGGCTGAGGCAAATGATTTAGCTTTGTCTATGACACTTGAAAACATTAGATTTATGCAAGAACAACTCAAAAAACTTGACAAAGAAATCTCAAAACTTCTTAAAGCTTTCTCTCAAACATTAACAACCGTTCCTGGCATAGGTGACGTTCTCGCAGCCGGCATCATCGCTGAAATCGGTGATATCAAGCGCTTCAAAAATGAAGCTGCTTTAGCTAAATACTCTGGCCTGGTTTGGACTCAATATCAGTCAGGCAATTTCAATGCCCAAGATGTCTCATTAGCTAAGTGTGGTAACCAATACCTGAGATACTATCTTGTTGAAGCTGCTAACTGTGTAAGGGTGCACACAGTACGCTACAAAGCTTTCTACAACAAGAAGTTCTCAGAGGTTACCAAACACCAGCATAAACGTGCCCTCGTCCTCACCGCAAGACGCTTAATTCCTCTGATCTTTGCAATGCTCAGCAAAGGTCAAATATATCAAGAAAGAGGTGATGTTTACAATACTTAGTTAATCTCAAATTTTTAGTTTAATAATTTTCTCTGAACAAGCTGCCAGTTAAATTTTACCATGCTGTGCGGCCAGGTATTTTATTGCCTTTTTTCGCCTAATAATCTAAAAAATTTTTCTTAAAAACCCTCTTGACATTTTACCGTTTGTCTCTTGTAATGTTTTATCTGAACTATGAGGGATGTAAACATCTCATTTTACAAACAGAGATTGGTGTGTTTTTGTTTGTTTTATCTGAACTATGAGGGATGTAAACAATTATTTCCTTTTCAGGCCTGCAATAAATAATTATGGTTTTATCTGAACTATGAGGGATGTAAACGTCTAGATTTTTCATAAACTCCCACAGCTTTTGCCTTTGTTTTATCTGAACTATGAGGGATGTAAACTTTCTTCGATTATCCATATCCACCCTTTCTTTTGAGGTTTTATCTGAACTATGAGGGATGTAAACATCTTCGTTAAATTCTATTTCTCCCGTCAAGTAATTGAGTTTTATCTGAACTATGAGGGATGTAAACAATTAATCTGTTTTCATCAGAATATAAAGCAGGGTCGTTTTATCTGAACTATGAGGGATGTAAACTTTCGTCTATTCCCCAAATATAGCCACTTTTCTGCGGTTTTATCTGAACTATGAGGGATGTAAACTGCTTTGACGTTCAGCTTGTTGATATTGATAAAGTTGTTTTATCTGAACTATGAGGGATGTAAACAAGCAGTTGTTAAATATCTCACAGCACTTGAATTTGAGGTTTTATCTGAACTATGAGGGATGTAAACTCGCTAACGGTGCCATCATTAGCCTTCTAAGTGCTGGTTTTATCTGAACTATGAGGGATGTAAACCAACTTGTGGATGCTAATCAATTAAAACTTTTAAAGGAGTTTTATCTGAACTATGAGGGATGTAAACTTGTACTTAATTGTGCAATTTTCTGGGTTAATACCTGGTTTTATCTGAACTATGAGGGATGTAAACCATAGCCCTTAATGGTGACCATGATAAGTTTGTCGCTGAGTTTTATCTGAACTATGAGGGATGTAAACTTATACAAGCGACAAGAAAATATCTTAAAGACGCAGAAGTTTTATCTGAACTATGAGGGATGTAAACCTTTGTATTAATACTTCAATGCTATTACGCAAATCTAGTTTTATCTGAACTATGAGGGATGTAAACGAGTTTGTAGACGGGCAAGCTTATCTTATACTCAACAGTTTTATCTGAACTATGAGGGATGTAAACTGGGCTTTGCCGGTTGGCTTTGCCCTTGGCAATCCCCAGTTTTATCTGAACTATGAGGGATGTAAACATACTGTACCCTGCTGGACCAAGCCTTTACATGACTTGTTTTATCTGAACTATGAGGGATGTAAACTTGGGGATTGCCCGTGAGGGCAAAACAAAAAATGGGAGGGTTTTATCTGAACTATGAGGGATGTAAACTAACAACGATTGAGTGCTTATTTAACAACGATTGAGGTTTTATCTGAACTATGAGGGATGTAAACAAAAGAAAATAGGTGAGGTTAAATGTTAGAAGAGGTTAGTTTTATCTGAACTATGAGGGATGTAAACATTGCTACAGCTAATGAATTAACAAACATACTATTAAGGTTTTATCTGAACTATGAGGGATGTAAACGATACTATAAAGCAATAAATGTTTGCAAAAAACAGTTTTATCTGAACTATGAGGGATGTAAACATTGCTACAGCTAATGAATTAACAAACATACTATTAAGGTTTTATCTGAACTATGAGGGATGTAAACCTATGCTTTCTTCTCTCTGTAAATCAGAACTATATCTGGTTTTATCTGAACTATGAGGGATGTAAACCACATCAGAACAGAAGATGCTGCGTTGAAAAAATTAATGTTTTATCTGAACTATGAGGGATGTAAACTCCTAACACTATAGGCTTAAAACTAACAGTTTTAAAGTTTTATCTGAACTATGAGGGATGTAAACCGCAAATACACAGATGTCTTTACAGCTTCTGCAAGTCCGTTTTATCTGAACTATGAGGGATGTAAACAAGACAGACCTAAAAACAAAAAGAACAGGTGAGGTTAAGTTTTATCTGAACTATGAGGGATGTAAACAGAGAACGGAAGAATTAGAATACCTGCTTTCTTGAAGTTTTATCTGAACTATGAGGGATGTAAACGCTAATTGTCCTTTTGCTGTTTTTGCTGCTTTCGCTAGTTTTATCCGAACTATGAGGGATGTAAACAAAAATGTAAATATAGTTGTTATCGGTAAAAAAATGGTTTTATCTGAACTATGAGGGATGTAAACACATCAAGACCAGCTAATTAAAGTCAAGAGTTTTTTTAAAAAATTTTGACACCATTTTATGGTATAAGATTCTTTAAAGAGGGCGCAAAAAGGTAAGCCATCCATTAGAAGTTGACATAACATATGGAGGCTGAGTAGTGTTATTGTTAACTAATGTTTCGTAAACAGAACAATTGTTTATGCACTACAAACTGCAGTTTTATTAAAGTATTTTTGAATATGTTCTTCTGGAGTTCTAAGTTCAAAAGGTTTTTTATCGCGCATAACAGCAAAGATAATACAAATAATTTTTCTCATAACAGCACCTAATGCAACTTTTTTGGGCTTTTGTTGGCACTTTTTCTGATAGTATTCGAATAATACAGGATTACAAGGTTTAGAATTTCTTTTTGTTCTGATATTGGCAAGAGCAATTGTAAATAAGATTCTTCGCAAGATTTTAGAACCACGTTTAGACATTTTATTTTTTGTGCCAACAAATTGCCCCGATTGATTTACGGAAGGATCTACACCAAAGAAAGCAACAAGCTTGTTGGGTTTTGAAAATTTTTCGAAATCACCTATTTCAGCAAGGATAGTTGCAGCGGATAGAAAACCTATGCCGGGGATAGATTGAAGGAGGTTAATATTTTCCATGAGTGAAGGCTGAGATTGCGAAGATTGCTGAACAAGTTGATTTATGGCTTCAAAAATTTTGTCGATATTCTGCTGTAAATTCAGGACCATGTTAATATAGACTTTAAGCATAGTAACAGTTGCTAAGTCTGATATAGAAAAAGGTTGAAACTGTTTAGCTTTTGCGACAAGTAATTCATATTTTTCTTTGGCCCATTGATAGCTTTTTTTAGAGGTTAGCTGAATGATGGAAATAAGTTTTTCGCTGTCAGCGCCTAAGATATCGGTTGGAGTTGGGTAGTTTTCAAGTATAGCCAAGGATGTTTTAGAACAAATGTCAGGGAAGACCTCTTTGAAATTGAGCATAATTTGATCGACGACAGAAGTAAGTCTGTATTTGTAAGAGGTTAGTTCATCACTGAGGTTGTAATACTGGCGGCATAGGTTTTTCAAGCAGTCGAGGATTTCAGATGAAGGTTGTACTACAGTAGAGTCAGTAAGTCTAAAAGTTAATGCAATCCACAGGGCATCGGTTTTATCATTTTTTACTTTTCTAACTCCCGCATTTTTGATAGAATTAGATTGGATGGGATTGATAATTGAAACATCCCAGCCATTAGAAGTAAAGAAGCGGGAGAGGATTTTGTGGTAATGCCCTGTGGCTTCCATGACGATGATAGGGCGTGCTGCGAAATCCTCTTCAACTTTTTTAAGGATTTCAATAGCCCTATCAAAATCAGAGGGATTATTGTGACGGATAGTCAAGCGGGCAATTATTTCATTTGTAGGAGATATAATCACCATTTCGCTGAAATACTTGGCTACATCAATCCCGGCAATAGGTTTTAGATTCATAGCAATTAAACCTCCCTGCAAGTGATTTTGAAATTGAATTAGGGCATGAGTTTTCCATTCCGAGCAAAGGTAAGTATACAACCTTGCACGTGATGCGAGGAACCAGCTTTGATTAGGATCTAAGCTGGCCTCAACCAGCCAAATAGTTTAGACTTACCTGGAATGGAATAATAATCTTTTTCACGGGTATACGGAAAGAAGTTCCGTTCCCAGGGGGCGCGTACAGGTAAATTCCATGCCCAGATAGAAAGAATTATATCAAAGTTAGAATGGCTGGCAAGAGGCCAGCGTTAAAGTGGCTAAAGATTAGAAGCCACAAGCAGCAGGAAGAGACTTTGCGCTGCTTTCCTCTCAAAGAGGTAGTATTTGAGATGTTATTTTAAGGATGAGACTCAAAATCTTATGTTAACCGAAACTTTGGTTGTTATTTTATTAGAATTTTTTTGATGTGTCTTACGAAAATAATTATACAAGGGGGCGTGAACTATGCCCCTTGATGTTAGGTTTTATCTGAACTATGAGGGATGTAAACAAGAAGACAAGTTATATGCCTTAACTCAATGTTTTATGGTTTTATCTGAACTATGAGGGATGTAAACTCGGTTCGGACTCTCAGTTGCTCTTAAACCAATAAGAGTTTTATCTGAACTATGAGGGATGTAAACGCGGGAAAAGTGGCAATGCACAAACGTTCCTTGAGCGTTTTATCTGAACTATGAGGGATGTAAACGATCCTAACTGGCAGCAAATTAAAAGGGAAAATGCGCCAGTTTTATCTGAACTATGAGGGATGTAAACTGATATCAACTAACACATTTGAATAATTTTTGTAATCGTTTTATCTGAACTATGAGGGATGTAAACCTGATTGGGTCTGGATAGTACACTGTGAAAAATACTCGTTTTATCTGAACTATGAGGGATGTAAACTTTAGCAAAGTTACTGTTTTTGGTATAATCGCTGCAAGTTTTATCTGAACTATGAGGGATGTAAACAGTTTTTTGTGCCTGCAAACCTGTTTTGCTGCCACGAGTTTTATCTGAACTATGAGGGATGTAAACTTATACAAGCGACAAGAAAATATCTTAAAGACGCAGAGTTTTATCTGAACTATGAGGGATGTAAACCCGCTTAAACTTGAACTTTATCAAAAGATGATTTTACGTTTTATCTGAACTATGAGGGATGTAAACTATTGCCTCATCTATTCCCTTTTCTAAACGTTCTTCGTTTTATCTGAACTATGAGGGATGTAAACACTGCACTGCTGTCCACATTTCACGCCTACACTCTGCGTTTTATCTGAACTATGAGGGATGTAAACTAATCATATCCTTCTTTAAGAGTGCTTTTTACAAGCAGTTTTATCTGAACTATGAGGGATGTAAACGAGTTTGTAGACGGGCAAGCTTATCTTATACTCAACAAAGTTTTATCTGAACTATGAGGGATGTAAACGGAGGTTTCAAAGAGTATATAGCGGGATTTTCAGACGTTTTATCTGAACTATGAGGGATGTAAACGTTCGTTTTTTGTTTTTCGCACGACAAGGAAGTTTTATCTGAACTATGAGGGATGTAAACTTTCAATCCAAATTTGGATAACAAAAAAGAACAGTAGTTTTATCTGAACTATGAGGGATGTAAACGATACTTACCTTTTAGAATTTCTTCTTTTGTGAATCCTGGTTTTATCTGAACTATGAGGGATGTAAACGTTTGTAATAATTTTGTGCCACTTACTATCTCTGAAAAGTTTTATCTGAACTATGAGGGATGTAAACCAGTAACTGCTACTATACCCGCAGCTGCACACACTGCGTTTTATCTGAACTATGAGGGATGTAAACGTTACTTTCGAAAATAATTCTGTTACCATGTCCAATTGTTTTATCTGAACTATGAGGGATGTAAACATTGAAGGTAAGAAATATAGATTCGGTAAATACAAAATGTTTTATCTGAACTATGAGGGATGTAAACAAGAAAAGTAATAATCTCTTCAATTGTTAACTCTTCAAGTTTTATCTGAACTATGAGGGATGAAAACTGAATAAAACGCATCAGCATAAGTTAAGTCGCCATATGTTTTATCTGAACTATGAGGGATGTAAACAATACTTGAAGAACTAAAAGGGTTCAAAACCAAAAAGTTTTATCTGAACTATGAGGGATGTAAACGAAGCAAGGGAAAATTTGCGTAGAAGCTGGGAAATGATGTTTTATCTGAACTATGAGGGATGTAAACGCCCAAGATTGTTGAACAATTGTTCTTTGTATTTTTCAGTTTTATCTGAACTATGAGGGATGTAAACATTATCAAGTTTTCTGTAAAAGCTTATTTAAAACAAAAGTTTTATCTGAACTATGAGGGATGTAAACTGTGTCTTTGCCCAAGCTAAAAACTCACTTGCGTTTGGTTTTATCTGAACTATGAGGGATGTAAACTACACCCCGCTGCCACCCTCTATCGTCCTTCTTGTTGGTTTTATCTGAACTATGAGGGATGTAAACTTGGACGGACACTTGGTACTTATTGCCGGGCTTATATGGTTTTATCTGAACTATGAGGGATGTAAACTGGTCATTTTGTATTTCAAGTGAAGGAGGGTTCAAAGTTTTATCTGAACTATGAGGGATGTAAACTTTTTTCTATTATTTCTTCTTCAACGTTGACGTCTTCAGTTTTATCTGAACTATGAGGGATGTAAACAAGAAATACTCCCTGAAATAGTCAGAAAATTAGTAAAAAGTTTTATCTGAACTATGAGGGATGTAAACTTGTTAAAATTAAGGCCGCTGTTAAACCTGTTAAAGCGTTTTATCTGAACTATGAGGGATGTAAACGAAAACTAAACGTTATTGAACTAAATACAATTAATACGTTTTATCTGAACTATGAGGGATGTAAACTAAGGCAGATAAACCATTATTACTATCAGGTCATTTATGTTTTATCTGAACTATGAGGGATGTAAACCATTCAGTCAGTACTATGTTCCCTAATACAGCTACCTGGTTTTATCTGAACTATGAGGGATGTAAACATGAAGTAGCGTTAGATATAAGTCGTTACGGAACAGGGAGTTTTATCTGAACTATGAGGGATGTAAACCAAACTCTGTTTCTGCATTTTTAAGCTCTCTCAACTTAAGTTGTTGAATAAATAATTCTACTATTAATGTAACTATATGGGACTATAAATTATTCCATGCATATTTAAAAGAAAATTTACAGTTTTCAATTTTTTGAATATAAAGCTCTATCAAATAAGTAACCATTATCCAGTCAACATGTCTCTTATATGTTCTAAAACCTCTTAGCCGTACTTGTTCTAAATTATATTCTCCTTTCAGCTTCCCAAATAATCTTTCAATTTTTATCCTTTGCTTATATACTCTTTGTCCTTCTTTACTTCTTAAAAATTCTATGTTTTGTGCTCTCAGAATATTTTTGACATTGTTAAAATCCTTAGTATTTCTCTTATTTATACCCGCTACAAACTTTATTCCAAGTCTATCAGCCACATCAAACCACTTTGTACAATCATAACCTGCATCTGCTAATATTACATCAGGTCCAAATATCTTAGCTTCATACAAAAGTTCTACCGCTTTACTATCATGAATATTTGCACATGTCAACCACCATACTATCGGTATGACCTCATCTTCAACTGTTGCTAGCACATGTAATTTATACCCATTGTAAAAACCTAAACTAACACATCTTCCTACTCCTGCTTCTCTATCACCCCTCGAGCTTCTCAAAGGTGTAGAATCTATAGCACAAACTCTTGTCTTGGGATCTATTTCTCTTACTAAAATTCTTGCTATTGCTTCTATATATTCTTCTTCAATCATTTTAGCCCATTTTGAAAAATATGAATGATCGGGGCTCTTTTCTATTCCTATGACCTTTCTAAATTCTTCATCTTCATTTATCTTGTACTCTAATTCCCTAAAGCTGTTTATCCTATTTTTGACTTTATAAACAAAACAAGCTATTATATGGCTCAGCTTAAATTTCTTCGGTCTTCCTCTTTTGTTGTTTTTTATCTTCAATCCTAAATCTTTTATTACTTTTTCAATTGTCATAAATATCTTTAAAAATTTTTGTTTTTGTGCTTTAATAAAATTAGTCATTGCCATCCTCCTTGCTTGGGTTTTTTAGTATTCTCTTCTTAAAATTTTATCTCAAGGAGGATGGTTTTTTCCATTTATAAATTTATTACTTTTATGTCAATATGTTTTATTCAACAAGCTATCTCTCAACTGTTTTATCTGAACTATGAGGGATGTAAACTTGCTTGTGATTTTAGAAAGAAAACAATTAGTTGTTCAGTTTTATCTGAACTATGAGGGATGTAAACGTATAACCATAATTAAGTTTATCATACATACTAACATGGTTTTATCTGAACTATGAGGGATGTAAACGTTTTGTTTCTGCTTGATGAGTTTGCCAATATTGGCGGTTTTATCTGAACTATGAGGGATGTAAACAAAATTCAAAAGATCTTTTCCGCCGAAACGCAGGTATGTTTTATCTGAACTATGAGGGATGTAAACCTATATTGCGAATACTGCGGGCAGAATGTGTTAAAAAGGTTTTATCTGAACTATGAGGGATGTAAACTGTTTTTATCTTTCCCTTTTGAACACCCAGTAAAGTTTTATCTGAACTATGAGGGATGTAAACTACTTCTATGCTTTCTTCATCTTCTACTTCAAAATGTTTTATCTGAACTATGAGGGATGTAAACACTACACTAGCATCCCAACGCTTTGCCTGTACGTATAGTTTTATCTGAACTATGAGGGATGTAAACTCTTACGGTGCTAATTGAAGTTTACCGCTTCTTATCTGGTTTTATCTGAACTATGAGGGATGTAAACCAACTACTAACTTTTGAGTTTGTTGTCGACGATGATGGGTTTTATCTGAACTATGAGGGATGTAAACCTGATTGTGTTGAGTAATAATTCCCAGCCGCCCCGCCGTTTTATCTGAACTATGAGGGATGTAAACTTTCAATTCCGCATTGCTCATGATAGTTCACCTTCAAGTTTTATCTGAACCATGAGGGATGTAAACTTATTACTTTACTGATGAGTATTATTGCAACATTTATAGTTTTATCTGAACTATGAGGGATGTAAACGAATACAGGAGCGCGTTTTTTAAGAGATTACTTGGGAAAGTTTTATCTGAACTATGAGGGATGTAAACTAGCAGGAGCAGGTGCTTATGCGTTATCACAGTTGAACGTTTTATCTGAACTATGAGGGATGTAAACATTGCACTTTCTACTTCTGCTACTACTATTTTTCTTACGTTTTATCTGAACTATGAGGGATGTAAACAAATATAGTCTATTTCCTTATCAGTAAGCTCTGGATTAGTTTTATCTGAACTATGAGGGATGTAAACTGAAATAATTAATCTTCTTTATCTGTCCTTCATAAACAGTTTTATCTGAACTATGAGGGATGTAAACATATATCTTTCAGCAAATAAAATACCTGTCTTATATCCTGTTTTATCTGAACTATGAGGGATGTAAACAATTGCTGGTGAACAAGGTTAGGCTTTGCAATCTCCAAGTTTTATCTGAACTATGAGGGATGTAAACATAAAGTCGTCCATCATAAGAAGACTTGTTGTAAATAAGTTTTATCTGAACTATGAGGGATGTAAACTCTTTATTTCTTTTAATATCTGCTTTTTAACTTGTGCAGTTTTATCTGAACTATGAGGGATGTAAACTTTTTCAAATACTTTTCTGCTGTTTCTGCCATTTTGGTTTTATCTGAACTATGAGGGATGTAAACCTGTGGATTGACGTTTCAAAATATGCAGCGGCTGAACAGAGTTTTATCTGAACTATGAGGGATGTAAACGCGGGGAGAGTGTATTTAGAGGCAGCGAAGGAAGTATTGTTTTATCTGAACTATGAGGGATGTAAACCTGGAGTCATTATTGATGCAAATCTAACTCCCAAGCGTTTTATCTGAACTATGAGGGATGTAAACCTGAGCAATTATATGCTTGTTATTTTCAGCGACATAGGTTTTATCTGAACTATGAGGGATGTAAACTATATTAAGCCACCATTTGGAGAATCTGCTGATACAGTTTTATCTGAACTATGAGGGATGTAAACTAAATAATATTCGTGATAAATATAAGAGAAAAAGAAGGTTTTATCTGAACTATGAGGGATGTAAACTCGTCTTTTGGCTGTCAAGGGCAAGCTCGCTGTCGCTGTTTTATCTGAACTATGAGGGATGTAAACCCAATAAATGGTGTGTTGCCTGTAGACCAATATCTACCGTTTTATCTGAACTATGAGGGATGTAAACCTTACATAACAACAAAACACAAACAGCCGGGCTTTGAGTTTTATCTGAACTATGAGGGATGTAAACTCATTATTAATTCAAAAGATAGAATATTTTGTAACAGGGTTTTATCTGAACTATGAGGGATGTAAACTCATTATTAATTCAAAAGATAGAATATTTTGTAACAGGGTTTTATCTGAACTATGAGGGATGTAAACAATCTTAGTGCAGCTCAAATTAACAGAATGTTCAAGGAAGTTTTATCTGAACTATGAGGGATGTAAACTGATGAGATTGTTTAGACTGTCGTAATATCGCTGATAGTTTTATCTGAACTATGAGGGATGTAAACTACAAACAACACAGCAAAAATTTCTTGTGTCATAACAAAGTTTTATCTGAACTATGAGGGATGTAAACCTCTGAAAGGTGGGAGAATATGGTAGAATTCATAGGATAGTTTTATCTGAACTATGAGGGATGTAAACGAAAAAGAAATAGAGATGAAAAGATTAAGTGAGTTGGTTTTATCTGAACTATGAGGGATGTAAAACTGAGATTGAACCTAAGTTTAAACCTCCTGTTTTTGCTAGTTTTATCTGAACTATGAGCATTCCTGTAATGAACGAAAATGAGGAAAAATGAGCTGAAATGAGATTTGAAAAAATAAGGTAGCTCTTGGAAATTTGTCAATAATTTTGTGCATCTAATTTTTAGTGTAACTTGAAAAATTGTAAGATTTCGCAAGCATGGTGTTTAAAAAGAGATGCCCTATTTTTCAATTACTTTGCTTAAAATATTTATTTTAAAGCCAATTTTACAAGAATAATTATTGATTAAAAAAATATACCATAAAGGTAGATTTTTTATTCTGATATACAAATTGCAGTTTAACAGATATTCTAAAAGCTTTGTAAGAGCTGGGCAATTGAATTCAACTTGAGAGCAATACGTATTTAATACTTTGCTGGGGTTACTGTGTTTTTAGCTGCCTTAAAAATTACATCTTTTACCATTGCAATTAATTTCCTTTAATTCTTAACTTTGTAGTAGTCAAGTTTTATTTTAACTTCCGACCAGTAAATTTTTTTGAAAATAGGGTGGAGAATGTGCTAAATTAAAATAGAAACATAAAATTGGGAGGGGTAATTATGGAAAGCAAAAACAAAAAAATAAAAGAAATCAAAATAAGTTTAAATGATTTAGAACAACAGATAAAAAATTCAGAAATGATTGATGACCTCACTAAACATAAATTACTAAAATCTTTAAAAGCAGAAAAACAAAGAATAAAAAATACTCCGCCAGATATCCTGCGAAAACAATGGGAACAAGAATATCAAAACTTAGTCGGAAAAGAATTCATAATAGAAGATGTAGAAATAAATGGGAAAAAATATAGAAGGGTATATGAGGTAGACGAAAATGGGAATTTAAAGCCAATGATATGAAGAACAAAAAAATTACAAGAGTTCTGCTCTTAATTGGTAGTATCTCTATTTTTATATAATCCTGAAACGCAAAATTTATTGAAAATATAGCAAAAATTTTATCTTCCTCAAAATAGAAATGAATTGCTAAAATACGATAAAATATTTTTAAGTTATTTTAATTGCACAAAACACAAAAAATCATATAAGATGTAATAAGAAAACATACAAACTTTTACAAAAGTTTTGTCACTTTTCAAAAAACCTGTACAACTTTGCTCTGTATCGTATAATTCAGAACCCTTTTTTAATCTCAGGAATAGCTGCAAAAAGTATTGTATACTATCTTACAAAAAAGCAGCAAAAACTACAGATTTATTGCCATCAAGGGTTGCACAGAAAACACTTATTTTTTCGGTGGTTGAAGCTTTTAAATATTTTTTGAGCTTATTGAAAGCCAAAACAGAAGGAAAAGCAAAAGAGAAAGTTTTAATGCCAAAATACCTGCCAAAGGAAAATATGTACCAGAAAGTTTTCCTCAAAAAAGTTTAAGGTAGAAGAGAAAAGAAGCCTTCTGCAGTATAGAATGGAAAGTGTAAAAATAAAGATAATGAAAATGTAAAGAAGTTTTTGAGGTTACAATACATATTACAATATTTTGGAAGTAAAATTACAGTTTATATTTGAGTTATCAGAGATGTAAATAATTCTGTGGAGGTAATAACGTGGAAATTCTAAAAAGAGCTAAAATGGAAGCTGAAAGTCTTGATATTTATCAAGAGGAAGAGCCTGATTATTTTGCGGTAAGTTACTTATTAAATCTTCTTGATATTCTCCAGGAAAAACAACTGCTTGATACCCCCGAAGGTAGAGAGCTACAGAAAAAAGTTTTGAAATATGCAGATAAACTTGCACCTTTTGTAATAGGACCACCAAATGGAGAAACAGGTTGGTGGTGGTATATGGATAAGGTTGCAAGAGGGGAGTTAAAGCCCAAGATATAGTCTTTGAAATTGAACATGATTAAATCAGTATATTTTGGCTTTTGTTAGATATATAAACAAAAATAATGAGAAATTTGTGACAAACGACAAAGTGATTTGGTAAAAATCGTTTCTGCTTATGAGTAAAAATATTGTTAAAAATAGAAGGTGAGGATTAGAAGAGTAATTAATAGGGTTCCTCACCTTTCAAAGAGTATCTATATTTGTTTTAAAAAAACTTTATGTTTTCTTTATTACTAAGTTGTTGAATAAATAATTCTACTATTAATGTAACTATATGGGACTATAAATTATTCCATGCATATTTAAAAGAAAATTTACAGTTTTCAATTTTTTGAATATAAAGCTCTATCAAATAAGTAACCATTATCCAGTCAACATGTCTCTTATATGTTCTAAAACCTCTTAGCCGTACTTGTTCTAAATTATATTCTCCTTTCAGCTTCCCAAATAATCTTTCAATTTTTATCCTTTGCTTATATACTCTTTGTCCTTCTTTACTTCTTAAAAATTCTATGTTTTGTGCTCTCAGAATATTTTTGACATTGTTAAAATCCTTAGTATTTCTCTTATTTATACCCGCTACAAACTTTATTCCAAGTCTATCAGCCACATCAAACCACTTTGTACAATCATAACCTGCATCTGCTAATATTACATCAGGTCCAAATATCTTAGCTTCATACAAAAGTTCTACCGCTTTACTATCATGAATATTTGCACATGTCAACCACCATACTATCGGTATGACCTCATCTTCAACTGTTGCTAGCACATGTAATTTATACCCATTGTAAAAACCTAAACTAACACATCTTCCTACTCCTGCTTCTCTATCACCCCTCGAGCTTCTCAAAGGTGTAGAATCTATAGCACAAACTCTTGTCTTGGGATCTATTTCTCTTACTAAAATTCTTGCTATTGCTTCTATATATTCTTCTTCAATCATTTTAGCCCATTTTGAAAAATATGAATGATCGGGGCTCTTTTCTATTCCTATGACCTTTCTAAATTCTTCATCTTCATTTATCTTGTACTCTAATTCCCTAAAGCTGTTTATCCTATTTTTGACTTTATAAACAAAACAAGCTATTATATGGCTCAGCTTAAATTTCTTCGGTCTTCCTCTTTTGTTGTTTTTTATCTTCAATCCTAAATCTTTTATTACTTTTTCAATTGTCATAAATATCTTTAAAAATTTTTGTTTTTGTGCTTTAATAAAATTAGTCATTGCCATCCTCCTTGCTTGGGTTTTTTAGTATTCTCTTCTTAAAATTTTATCTCAAGGAGGATGGTTTTTTCCATTTATAAATTTATTACTTTTATGTCAATATGTTTTATTCAACAAGCTATTTATTACAAATGGACATAATTTTCTGACTTGTCCTTATTATGAACGATTAAATTTTCGTCTATTTGTTTCTATTTACTACATTTATTATCACTGCTTTAGAATTGATAAATTCTTCTGATTTTTCTTTTTGTTGCAATATTGCCAAAGATCTACAAAATATTTTTAAATATTTTTACATTATATAGATCGAAATAAATTTATTTGATTTTGTTACTTTTATCTTCATATAGTTTTCCTTATACTAAGCATTATAAAGTTGATATATAAAAATCAGTATATAATGGAAAATTTAGTTGTATTGCAATACGAGATTAATTACTCCTGTTATTATTAACAGGCTTAGAAATAGTTATTCTTCCTATTCAAACAAACCATAACCTAAACGTGTTTTTGCACCTATGCCATAAGATTTTAAGGAAGTTTCTATAATATTTCTAATAAATTTAAAATTATCTTTTTTAAACATTTCAATTAGTTCAGAATAAATATTTCCTGCCCTAAAAGATTTTATTAACTTCTCAGCGCGAAATTGATCAAAAAATACACAGAACTTAAATTCAATTCCTGGTTTTACTGTTAGAAAGTACACGGGTTGTGGATTATACCAGTCTCCAGCAGGGTTATTTTCGGGATTATTATAATATTCATAGTAATGAGAGTTTATTACATCTAAATCGAATATATCAGCTACTTCTGATAAATTTTGGGGGTATGCATCTAAAAATGTGAGTAACCCTTCAAAGTTCTGTGCACCAAATATAAGTTTGCATAATAAGATTGTTTTCTCAGTGTCATTAAGTTCTGATGATTTGTTATTTTCAAAATGAATATCCTCATTGTATAAATTCTGAAAAACATATTTTGTTAATTCATCAATCTCATTTTGAGAATTTCCTTCTTGAGATTCTTTTTTATCATAGTTTTTCAATTTTAAAGAATAAGAAACTATTTCCCAGAATGCAGTAGCCTTACATATACCTTTGACAGCGGATGAAGGTAAATAAGGGATTCCCCAAATATAATCAAGAGTTAAGGATGTTTCGAAAACATGTTCGGATCCTAAACCTACAACAAGTCTCGAAATATTTTTAAAGCTGGCATCAACTACTTTTACAAAATGATTAGAAAGCAAATGCTCTTCTATTTTTTTCATTTTATTAAATAGTTGATGCTCAATAAGGGGAAAATTATCTTTTTTTCTGCCTTTAAATAGTTGTTGAAAAAAATCTCTTTTATATTCTTGGTTTATTTCGCAAACTTTTTTCTTGCGAATTTCCACCGAAATTCCTTTAGAAAAAGCAAGAGCTAAGTTATCAAGTTCGACAATGGCTGAATGAAACTGTGGATTCGTTTGTGAATTCCACTCCGGCTTATTCCTCTTGTGTTGTTTTGTCATCTTTAATTTTCACCTCAACAATTCTTTTTAACCAGTCAGCAAGTTTAAGAGCTTCAGATGTTTTGAAAAGCAGCTCTTCATAAGTTAAATTAGTTAGATATTTAATTAGATCAATATCTCTTCCTGATTTATTTGAAAACCATTTGTTTATTATATTATAAACTTTATCATTATTCTTTTTATAAAATGTCATGGTAGCTAAAAGACCATTATTGGTTATCATAGCGGGAAGTCTTCTTATATCAGATTTAAACTTTGAAAGTTTGTCGTTATTATCTGCTAGTTGAGTTTTATTAGAGGAAGGAATTTCCTTAAAGCAAAACGATGCTATTTCTTGTTCTGTACTTTTTATACTCATTTTAACCACTTACCTCCTGCTTATCTTCAGAGTCTGAAGAATGTTTTGAAGTAGTTTTTACCTTTACAAAACCTCTTCCAAGAGTTGAATCTGCACCAAGTTGGAGAAGTCCATTGTCAAGAAGCTTTATAAGTTGATTGGCAACATCTTTAGAAAACAAATACCTGTCATCTCTTTTATCAGCTTCGTTTTCACTTCTTTCTCCCGCTGCCTCTTTTAAGATATCTAACTTTTCATTGGGAACAGAATTGCACAATTTTTCCCAATCAATAGGAGAGGAACTCAATTTGTTATATACATCGTTATCAATACCGAAAAACGGGTCGGTTGTAAAAACAAATCCGTAAAAAATACTCTCTGCAGGCAAGAGTTCTTCAGTAAATAATGCTTTATCATCAACAACACCTGTTATTTGGTCTATTCTAATCCTTGTTCTAATTTCGACTGCATATTTAACAAAAGCTGAAAAAATATCATCTGGAACTATCACTAATCTTTTTTCAAATTCTTTTGTAAGCTCATTTTCTGGGAGGATACTTTTGAAAAATCTTATAGTTTCATTAACCTCTTCAACTTCTTTAACTTCTGCAGAAAATTCAAATTCTTCTAACATGACTTTCTCTGAAGAATTCTTAATAAAGGCACTGCTGTCAAGTAATACTACTTTGTTTTGAGAAATAGGTTCTATAAAGGTTATACAGTTAATTATTGCGGTTGACACATTTTTGCTAATAGTGCCTGCGCTTTTTGCTTCTTTAAGAAATCTTTTTAAAACAAATGGACAAGAAATCCAAGCAAATATACCTTTTGCTGAACGAACAGGATAAAAAAGTATTTTTGCATCTGTGAAACTCACACATGCTGGTACTAAATTATCAGAGGTTTCTTCCTGGTCAGAACCAAAGATGTAGTTAATTTTATTTGGACTCCAATCACATCTGAATGACTTATCTCTAACCACACCTTTTATACTGCTTGACCATATAACAGGAAAGTCAGTATGCTTTTCTCTTTGAATAGGCAAATCCACATATGAAATACTCTGCCCAGATCCCATATGTATGGGAGTTTCGCAATAGTATGTGACTAAAATTGAATCTTTGAACATTTTATCACTCCTTTGTTTTATTTTTTAAAAATTGATTTTCTCAATTATTTCATATTTTTTAAGTGTAGCGATAAAAGTATCTAAAGCGTTCCATTTATTTGTTGAACATTTTATTTCGCTGTTTTGGATTTTCAAATTTATTATCATGTTTTTCGGTAAAAATTCAGACTTCATTACTATAAACAAGCTTTCAATACTATTTAAACTTGAATTTAGTAATACTTTAAACCACAAAGGTGATGCTCTTCTTTCTAACTTTTTGGTTTCTTTTGTTGAAATATATGCACTAACATTATAAGTTTTTTTTCCAATTATAAAAATCAGAGGCAAACCAAACAACGCTCTTTCTATTACTATTCCTTTTTTGACTGCTTCACTTGGATTGTTAACCGCAGAAATTAAGTTTGCATAGTCAGGTAAGTAATAATTTCTAAAAGCCATAAGTAAGCAGCCCATAAATGATAATACTTTAAAAGGATTATTTAGATTTAAATCGCTTGTTTCTAAATTTGGTACATATTTATTACTTTTTCTGTTTTTGCGTATTTCTGAAAACCATTTATTATAGGAATTTTCTAAATCTTCTTTTTTTAAATAGTATATTTCAACACTATTATTAAACAAACAGGGAATACTTTTTCTTTCTTCCGCAAACAAAGTGTTTTTTATCACTTTAAGATTATCAGGGAGCCAAATTTCTAAAGAGCTTTGAGGTTTAAACTGAAGAAAAGAATACAGTTCATCTGTGCCGTCTATACTATTAACTTTTATAGAGCCAAAGCCTCTTCTTGCCCTTGCACCAAAGTTACCAAGATTAATTGCAAGCCACACACTGCAGAAGAACTTCTTGATATCATCTTCTGTTGCTAAAGGTGAAAAGCGAAATATTAATTTGAACTGTTGGCCTGTAATAAAAGCACATTCGCGTTCGGTTCTTTGCAAAAAATTATTCAAATAATACATACCTTTAACCAGCTCAGTATCTTTCATTATATCTTTATGCCAAATGTTAATGGGAGGCAATTGTCTGACTATTATCTGCACAAGTCCTTTTCTGGCATTATTTCCACCAAAGCCAAAAATTCTTTTTTCATCTTCTAAACTTCCTCCGCCAACTCGGAACCAGTACCTAAAAAGTCCGTTAAAAGACTGGCTTCTTAATTCTAATTTTTTGGGATCACTCCCACCCATAAAAAGGGGAGTGACAACCTCACAGTGAAAGGTATATTCCCTCATTTTCTGTTTACTCCTTTCTAATCAGGACAAGGTTTGAACCAATAAAATTATTTTGAGATAAAGTACAAGCGTTCTCAGATGAGATTTCAATATCTTTTTCTGCTACTGTCCAAATTACTGTGCCAGCTGGAATTGCTTTTGAGAAAAATCTTTTGCTTTTTGATGAATACAGTGTTACATTGGGACAACCATTCATTGTCATGCTTATAGTTCTAAAACCACATCTCCTGAGCAAATCAGGCAAGAAACTACCAGATACTCCATGTGTTAAAAATAAAAACTGAACTTTTTCGCCTTTTTCTATTTTTGAAACTTTTTTGGGGATCATTGATAAACTATCATTTTCACACTTTAAAAATCCAACGATAGTATTTTCAGTTTCAAGAAGATCCTTTATTTCATCAAAGAATGAACTTTCTTCAAGCTTATAAAACACAGTTTTTGACTCGCCCCCAACTTTTAACACGTGTGGTTCTTTTTCAAAAATAGCTTTTATTTGTTCATATCCTAAATTAGCTTTTTTGAGATTTTCATCTTCAAGATCAAACTCTGCCCAAACAACAAGTGAAAACTCTTCTGCAGGTTCAGTCTTGAGTTTTTTAAAGGATACTCTGTAAACACCACTATCTTTTTCTACAGTTCCTTGTTCTGGATTTATTTTTATGCCAATTCTCTCATCGTTTTGACATATTTCATCAAGCTTGATAATGTTGTTTTTATTTTCTACTTTATTTTCTGTATTTGAAAGTTTATTTTCTAACGTTCCATCTAACCAGTGTTTTAAATATTTCATTGAGACAAACCCATTGAAGGGTTCAATTTCGGTCTCATCTTTAGTGTAAACACAAAATGTATATATTGTATTTGGCTTATTAGTATTTTGGGAAAGAAATAACTTCAGACTCATATTTTCAAATGGATTTAGTATGCAGAAAAAATCAGGTTTATCTTCTTTTCGGGCAGTGTATATATTCGAAGGTGCAGGGAAAAATAAAGTTTCTTCCTCAGAAATTGTTGTCAGTCTTTTTACAAAAGGGCCAAAGATAAACTTTATAGTCCTTGAAGACTCTATCTTAGAAAAAGTTGTAAGTCTTTGTGATATTGCTCCGGCAAGGGTGTGTGGAAACGGAGGGAAGATGGAACTTGCGTCATCTCCCCTGTTAAAAGGTTTACCACTTCCAAAAAACAGCACATCAAAGGGCTTAAATTCAAACTTTAACATCATTTTTAGAACCACCTCAGATATAATTTGTTAGAGCTGCTTTTTATAAATTAAGATCATCTTTGCCTGTCAAAAACTTTGCTAAATAAAATAGATAGCCAAACATCAAAATTTTCTGAGTTTTATATAAGAGAGAATTTTCGGAATTTTTGATATCTTGAGCTATATATTTTTCAAAGCGCTCAATTACATCTTCTATCTTTAAAATGGGCTTTTTGCCTTCATATTTCTTCTTTCTTTGCCATAACCGTCTTATTTCCAGTTTCAAAATCTCTACTATTTCTTGTGAAACAGATTCCTGTTCAACGTTTAAAAGCTGATTCATAATCTCAATTATTTGGTTACAAAATACTTTGGGAATTGAACCATTTTGAAGGTCGTTTCTTATTTTATTTATAAAGTCTACCAGATCCCATTTTCCACCGCTCTCTTTGGTTTCACCCGAGTGGGTTATAAGCTGAACACAAAAGGCATTTCTGCCAAGCAGATTTTTAGCCTTTTTCTCAGCGCTACTTACTGCTTTTAGTGCAAGCGACAGTGGGTATTTATGATGAGCTATAACAATACCTGCACTCATTGTAGCCCTTGAATTTACTACTTCTTTATATCGCTTTTGAAGTTCGTATGCACAGTTCAAAACAGTATTTACAGGAAGCAAAGCTAAAACATCATCGCCACCTGCATATATCAATTTTCCAAAATATTTTTCTTCTACTATTCGTCTAACCTCGTGTAAAGCAAATGAAATTAGTCTGCTACTTAATATTTGATGGTATGTAGGAGTGGAAGGATGTACTTTCTCAATAAGACTATCTAAGTTAATATTAGTGCTGTCTTTAAAGTTATTTTGTAAATCTTCAAGGACCTTTTCATGGATGGTTTCTTTTATTGTGGGGAATTCTATTTTTTCACTTTCCTCAAAACTTCCGAATCCTCTAATCCATTTGCCCATGTGGTCGCCGTCCATTTGTAAAATTGCAAAATACCTTGAAAAATTCAGATTTTCTTTATATAAAAGTTCTTTTATTTCTCCGATAGTGCGGAGAAAACTTTCATCAATTTTTTCAATTCCAAACTCATTTTTAAGATAATCTTTTGAGTAACTTTCTATCATAAGCCACTGACCATCAATGGAACACAGGCTGCAGTATTTACCACCATACATTTTTTTCAAAGCAGGAACTGTTTCTGAAAATGGAAGCTTCCTGCCACTTGCTTCAATTGAATTTTTAAAATTGTTATATTTCTCCACAAATTTTTTAACAAACTCTTCATTGTTTTTCAGAAGTTCTACTTTTGCCGGTATAGAAGCAATCTCAGAAGTTGAAGGGAATGATAAGACTTTAATTTCAAGCTCTTTCTCAAGCAATTTTGGGAAAAATCTTTTGAATAAGCAAACACTGCAAAGTCTTTCGTTTTCTTTTAAAAGCCCTGGCTCTTTTTTTCTCAATTTTTCCCATAAAGATTTATTTTGTTTTTCATCTATGGATAAAGATACTATTTCATTTTCACCGCACAGATGACATTTTTCTCTATTACGAGAAGGTAAATATTGAAAATCTCTAATACTTTTCCGAGCGCCCAGAAGTTTTTCTAATAAATCAATTAGTAAAGGATATGACCTGCCTATGCCTGCTTTTGAATAATCGATTTTGTCCCCATTTTTAGAGTTTTGGTTCAATTTAATTATTTCTTCAATAATGAGGTTACGAATTTCACTCTTTTCAAATAAAATTTTATGGTCATTAAATACACTTTCACTTGTCAGTTCACCAGGAATATTACCACCACTTTCTAAATTGCATTTGTTAGTGGTCCAGGGCAATACTGCATAATAAACTTGAAAATATGATAATAGCTGGTTTTTTATTTCATCCTGAAAAGCAGGGTTGATCTCAAAATCTTTTAAATATTCTTCTTTTACCAGAGTGTCAATTTCTTTTGCAAACTTTGTCAAAGTATTGGTAAGGGATTCTTTGCATTTATCTGCTATATTCTTTCTACTAAAAGGTATAAATGCCAGAAAACGATTTGGAATATTTGCAATCAGAAGTTTTTGCTCATTATCTTCTTTATTATTATGGCAAAACATTGCTTTAAATGATTCTATAATCTGTTCAAAAGACTCATTTTTATCTCTAATACTGGAAAAAATGTTATGTAGCCATCTTTCTATTAAAGGTTGACCTCTCAAATTTGGGTAAATTACCATGTCAGGACCAAGTTCATCTATTAGAGGTTCCAAAGACTTGTATGTAAGATACGAAAGAATGTAGCTTCCTGCCCATAAATCCTGAGTTTTACGTGCTTTTGCAATAAAACTTTGGACAGGTCCAATTGTGAAAATTAAAAACGCTGGGATATCACCTTCTAACTTACCAGATAAAAGTTCATTGACGTTTGTAATAGCAGTTGCAATTGCGCTTGTTTGAACCAAATGATTATAAATTGAGTGTGAAGGTATTTGACTATCTGCTGGATGAATAGTTACCCATTTGAAAAAATCAGGAACATACTGCCAGAGAAGTAAAAAAGCCAATTTTGCTTTTTCTTCATCATTGCAATTCAAATTTAAAAAAATGTTTCCAAGTAATTGAAAAAACTTTTCAAGCCTTTTATGTTTATTTTTAAAATATTTGTTAATTACTTTTTTCCTGATTTTTCGTGAGTAAATATCATGAAAACAAATTTCTTCAGGCTTTATAATAGTAGGTTTTTTAAGATTTTCTAATATTTCGTTTATTTCGTTCATCGGGTATGAAATTTCGTCTGCAATTTTGGTTATCTCGGAGAATTCTTCTATACACTCGTTGGGGAGAATATAGTTGAGAAGTTTTTCTGATACCATTTCATGAGATTCATGTTCTTTATTTTTTGGGCAATCAAAGCTTAGTACCCATTGTTTGTCAAGAGGATCATGCAGAAAAGCCTTTAGTTTTAGCTTCCATACACCCATTTTGCTCACCTTTCGTATTTTTTGATAAAATTCGACAGGGTTGATACTGTAAAGAAAGATTTTGTATAATTATATCATATACAGAAAAGAAATCAATAGTTAAAAGTATTAATTATGTTATAGGAGGCTGAATTAATGAAATTAATATATCAATTGGGGCGATTGGATTCTAATATGGAACCTCAAAAGTTTAAATTTGTAGATGAGGATGAAAAAAATTGCATTGAGGCAGAATTAAGTTCACTTTATTTAAAAAAGTATTTCAATAGCGTAAAAAATGAACAAACAGAAGTAGTGCTTCTCTACCCAGTAAGTTTACCTTTTAATCCTACTTTACTTAAAAACAATTCGAAACTGGATGATATATGCAAGAAGAAAATTGAAGAAATTTGGGAAAAAGAAGATGAATACTTTAGAAACCCTCGAGGCTTTTTTGAAAATTATTTTCCTTATGGCAAAGAAAAAGATGATTTTATAGTGATTCATTCGATGGGTAGGTATTTATATGGTAAAGATGGAGAAAATACAAAGGAAGTGCGTTTTGATACCGCTTATGGAGATATAGTATTAGAAATTTTCCTTGACATGTTAAAAAGGTACCTTGAAAAGGAAAGCTTAATAGAAGAAATTTATATTGATATTTCAAGTGGGCACAATATTTATATTTCAGCTATGCTTGAGGCACTCAGACATTTTGCAACGTTTGCAAATTTAAGACACTGGATTAATAAAGAAAGAAGACCAGGATTATTTGTAACAATTTGTGATCCCATTCTACCTGGAAATAAAAATGTTTATCAGGTGTATAGTGAAAAACAGATGTTTATTGTTTTCTTTGAGTCTCCATTGAAATCAAATGATTTAAATGAAATTTATAAAAAATTATCTGAAATAGAACTAGAGAACCTCAAAGATCAAGTAGAAGCTATTTTGAATAGATTCCTGCTTATTTTTAGTAGTATAAAAAACAATACACCTCTTTATCTATTTGATACCGAAACTGAAATTGATGAAGCAGACGAAGTTAAGGAGTTACTGAAAAATATTATTAACAATATGTATAGCAAGATAGTGAAAAGCTATAAAGAATCTCCCAAGCTAAATAAAAATCTCTGGATCAAAATGTTAAATACACTTGGATTTTATTTGGGGATAATAGATACAATAAAAAATTTAGAAATTTCAAAATACCAAAAACAAAAAGGTATATCAATAGAAGATTTGGAAGATAAAGCAGGAAAAATGTATAAAATATTTGGACTTAAAAATCACATCGATATTTTGAAAGTCGAATTGGATAGACTAGAAATATCAGATGAAAAAGATAAATTGAATTACATAAAAATCTCTAATAAAAAAGAGCAACAAGAGCAACGAAATTTTTTTGCTCACTGTGGGTTTGAAAAGAAGTTTATTTGGGTAGAGTGGGTAGAGGAGAAAGAAAAAAAGAATAACGTAAGGTATTTAAAATATGTAAGATACCTTGATGATTCGCCTGAATTGAGATTGAGAGAGATAATAAAAGAATTTCTTCTTAAACGTGTATAAAAAAAGCGGAGCCCATTGTGCCCCGCTTTTTGTTTGGTTTATTTACCTCTGCCCGTAGACCTCCCCCGACGTTGTCTGATCAGTTTGCAAAGCACCTGTAGATTCATTTGTCTGCCCGGTGCTTTGATTTAGTGTGCTGCCGGATGTGCTATTACCTTCATTTCCCTGCCCCGGGGATGCTTCATTTTGCAAACCACCCTGCAAATTTGTATCAGCCTGCGGGTTTTGTGGTGCTCTGTGAATGTCACAGTACTTTTCCGGTGCCTGGTACATATAATCGTCAGGTGGCACAACCAAGTTTGATTTATCAGGCCAGATGGGGTTGTCTCTGCGGATGAATATCTTCTCAATGACATTGGGACAGTACTGTGTTGCAAGTGCTTTTGATTGTGCGCACACTTTTAGCTTTACATGCCTGTCACAATACTCGGTTGGCTCTGTGCCGGCAACAAAAATCTCCTTTATAACCTGGCTTCCTCTTGGGTCTTTCCTGCATAGATCTGTTGCAAGTTTGCCCGACTCTTTGCAGATGTACCTTTCGACAATTCCGGGTGGTCTTGGGAATTCGGAGCTCACACCTTTTTTGCTAACAACCCTGTCCATTATACCTTTAAAGATCTTCAAAGCCGGGTTTGTACCGGTAAGATAGTTCAGTGCAACAGGTTTGTCCTCACCGACCCAAACACCGAGCGCATAGTTGGGTGTATATCCTACAAACCACCTGTCTTTGCTATCGTCAGTTGTACCGGTTTTGCCTGCAACAGGGTAGGAAAATCTTACCCCAACTGTAATTCGTGCAGTCACAACGCTTTGCAGTATGTTTGTCAGAATATAGGCGTTTTTGTCGTCCATAACCTTTCTTTTGTAAGGTGTTCTTTCAAACAAGACAGCGCCGTTTTTGTCTTCAATCTTTGTTATGAAGTAGGGTTTTATATAAATCCCGCCGTTTGCAACTGCAGCAAACGCAGCAGTAAGTTCAATGGGTTTTACACCATAGGTAAATCCGCCAATTGCAATTGATAAACTGTTCATGTCCTGCGGTGCGAGGGTTGTAAAGCCAAACCTTTTTAGGTTCCTGTACACATTTTGAATACCAAGGTTGTAGGCAACTTTAACAGCCGGCACATTTGCCGACCACTGAAGAGCTTCTCTTAACGTCATCAAGCCTTTATAGCCACGCTTTCCGGGCACCACAGCACTTTTGTACAAGTTTCTCGGTGTGTAGCCACCCACTGAAAACGGGACATCGTCAATTATAGAAGCTGCGGTGTATCCATTTTCAAGTGCAAGTGCATAGTCAGCGATTGGTTTTATAGCAGAGCCTGGCTGGCGCACAGACATTGTTGCCCTGTTCAAAAGCCTGACACCTTTTAGATTTCCTCTTCCGCCCATGATGCCTTTTACTTCCCCTGTTGAAAAGTCAATCAAAACTGCTGCTGCCTGCGGCTGTGGTGTGCCGGAGGCATCGTAGTGTCTTATTTTTGGCATGATTGAAGGGTCTGAAAATGCATCTTCCATGATGCTCTGCACAGTTTCATCCATGGTGGTATAGATTCTGAGCCCGCCGCTGTATACAAGGTTTTCTGCTTCATCTTCCGAAATTCTCTTTTTGCTGGACAGGATTTCAATTGCCTCATCAATCACAGAGTCAACAAAATATGGATGTTTATACAAAGATTCTGATGGCACATCCTTTTTCACATAAACAAGCGGCTGATTTTTGGCTTCTAAATATTCCTGTTCTGTAATGTATCCAAGCTCCAGCATCTTCTTCAAAACAAGCTCCTGCTTCTGTTTTGCATGATCGGGGAAGACATATGGATTGTAATATGAAGGGTTTTGTGTAATGCCGGCAATCAAAGCACACTCTGCCAGCGTAAGCTGCGATACATCCTTTCCAAAATATGTGTAAGCAGCAGCCTCAACACCATATGCTCCGCTGCCAAGGTTGATTGTATTGAGGTATTCTTCCATGATTTGCTCTTTTGTCCATCTTTTTTCAAGCTGAATTGCTAAGTACTGTTCCTGTATCTTTCTTTTGAATGATCTTTCAAATGTCAGAAGTTTGTTTCTCACAAGCTGCTGTGTGATTGTGCTTGCGCCCTCGGACATATTTCCACTTTTGAGATTTTTATAAATTGCGCCAAAGATTCGTTTGATATCAATTCCGCTGTGCTGCCAGAATCTCTCATCTTCAATTGCAACAAATGCATTTATAAGATTTTTGGGGATTTTACTGTAGGGGACTCTGACTCTGTTTTCACTTCCGTGAAGTCGCGCTATTTCATTTGAGCTCTGGTCATATACAATTGTCGTTTGACTCTCATTTGAAGAGCTTGTTATTATATCCAGAGCATTTGGCGGTATTGCCTTTATGTATGCTGTGATCATTCCAAGCCCGGCACCAACCATAACCACCGCACTTGCAATGATCAAAAGCAAAAATGTTCTGAAAAAGCTTTTTATAAATATTTTAAAGCCAGTATTTGTTTTCTTAGAATCTTTGTTTTTTTTGCTATTTTCAGCCATAAAGATTACCTCCTCTATTCAATTATACCACAAAAACTAAGAAGTATACCGCTCTAAAAACACTGCTAAAAAGAATTTTCAAGGTTATTTTGCTTTAAAAACTTTCTAAGATATAGTATAATAAAATTAAAATACCCTTTTAAAATGATAGAAATACTCAAAATTTATGGGGAGAAATTATTATGAATGTAAAAGAAATCTTAGATAAAGCTTACAATACACACAAACTCAGTAAAGATGAAATAAAGCTTTTGCTCACCCTTGAGGGAGAGGAAAGGCAGCTTCTGTTTGACTTAGCAGACAGGACAAGACAGAAGTATGTTGGTGATGATGTTTTTCTCAGGGGGCTTATAGAGTTTTCAAGCTACTGCAAGAACGACTGTTTTTACTGCGGGCTTCGTCGCAGCAACACAGAAGCACAGAGATACAGAATGCAGGAAGAAGAAATAGTTGAGGTTGCCAGAAGAGCATACGAGATGGGATACAGAACAGTTGTGCTTCAGTCCGGTGAAGATCCTTATTATACAAGGGAAAGAATGTGCAGTATAATAAGAAAAATAAAAGAGGAAGTGGATGTTGCAATAACACTCAGCATTGGTGAAAGACCGTATGAAGATTACAAAGCCTTCAGGCAGGTGGGTGCAGACAGGTATCTTATGAGGTTTGAGACATCCAACAAGGAACTTTATCAAAAGTTGCACCCGGGGATGAGTTTTGAAAACAGGATTGAGTGTCTCAAATGGATAAAAAGCTTGGGATACGAGCTTGGGACGGGGTTTTTAATAGGTCTTCCCGGGCAGACAGTAGATGACCTGGCAAATGACATTTTGCTTGTGTGCGAGCTTGACGCTGACATGGTGGGAATAGGTCCTTTTATACCCCACCCTCAAACACCTTTAAAGGATGCACACGAGGGCTCTGTTGACATTACATTAAAATGCATTGCTATTTTAAGACTTCTTCTTCCGGACAGTAACATACCGGCAACAACAGCGCTTGGAACACTTGACCCTCTTGGCAGGCAGAAGGGCTTGAAGTGCGGTGCGAATATTGTCATGCCAAATGTAAATGACCTTGACTACAAGCTCAAATACGAACTTTACCCTGGGAAGATATGTATAAATGAAGATGCGACAAAGTGCAGGGGCTGTATTGAGTCGATTATAATATCTCTTGGCAGAAGGGTTGGTCAGGGTTATGGACAGAGCAGACATTACAGAGCAAAAAAAGCATCTGGTGATTGATTCTATTGATTTTATTAAAGCTATGGTGTAGACTTTTGCCTGTAGGCATTATTGAAAGATAGCTTTTTCTAACCTGAAAAAAGGAGATTCAAAGAGCTATGAGGGTAAAGAAAAGTGCAGGCAACAAGAAATGGATTCTGGGATTTGTAATAGGATTGATTTTTGGTTTGGCGGCAGGTTTTGCCGCAGGGTATTACGTTTCATTACACAAGGAAGTAAAGCATCAGGAGCCTTCTTTGCAGCAGCAGGCGGCTTTGAGCGGGGGTCAAACTTCTGGCAATTTACCCCAAACATCGGGATCTGTCTATGAGCCTTCTCAGGAAAGCAGAAATGCAGAAAATGTAGAAACCTTTAAGGCATATGGCAGATTTGCAGGTGAGATAGATTCACATTCAATTGAAGTAAATCTTTTGAACACAGATTTTGATTACAAAACCTTTGAGGTGGATGTGCAAAATTTGCAAAATTTCAATCTAAAGCCGGGACAGATTGTGGAGATTGATTTTGAAAAGCCAGAAGATGGTGGTAATCCAAGGATAGTAAATTTAAGCACTCCGGATGAGGTTACCTTGAAAGGCAAATATATAGGGCTTGCTGACAATAACTTTGCCGAGTTTTTGTTTGACAGCAAGCATGTGGTGTTGCAGATATCAGATGTATTGGACAGGATTTCTTATCTTGATGAAAATACAGACGTGGAAGTGACATTCAAAACAAATTCCCGGGACCCAAATTCAAATCCTACTGTGATTGGCATAAAGGTTTTGAAATAAAAGGAGCTGCTGAGAAAAACAAAGAAGCAGCTCCTTTTTTAGTTTAATAACCTAATTTGTATCTTCCTGCGCATATATATTTCCTCTCTTTATGGATGCAACAATTCCCACAATGGACAGGATGGAAAATACAAAAAAGCTTATCTTCATGCTTTTTAAAATCATGAAGTAATTTTCATGAGAGAGCCTTGCACCTTTCAGGTGCAAAGAGAATATAAAAGAGACAACTGCCATTGAAAATGCCTGACCCATTACTCGCATAACGGATATTGTGGATGACGCCGCACCATACAGAGACTGTGGCACAGAGCTCATCACAACATTTGTGTTGGGCGATGAAAAGAGCCCAAAACCAACTCCCATCACAATCAGATTTACTATAACAATAGCAATATTTGTCTTTTCAGAAAACAGCGAAAAAACAAAAAGCCCGGCGGTTGTAAGAGCCATTCCTGCTGTTGCAAGCTTTCGTGGTTCAATCTTTTCTGATGCACGCCCTGAAATCAGTGAGGTTATAACCTGAGAGATTGGCTGCAAAATTAAGATTGTCCCGGCAAGCTGTGAAGGCAGTGCTTTTACAAGCTGAAGATATAACGAAAGAAGGTAGCCTGCCGAAAATGTACAGCTGTAGTTTATAAGCGCTGCCAGGTTGGAAAAGCCAAACTGGGGTATTTTTACAAACAGCTTCACATCAAGCAAAGGGTTTTGCGTGCAAAGCTCAAACACAACAAACAAAATCAAAATAGCAAAACCCAGGAAGAATAACACCTTTGGCATTCTGCCAAGCTCAAAAGTAGAGGCACCGTAGATTAATAAAAAAAGCCCTGCAATGGAAAAAGCTGCACCAATTTTATCCAGATTTTTAAAGCTTTCCGCTAAGGAAGTAGTTTTTGTGCTTTTAATTTCCTTTTTGAGCAGGAAAAGGCTAACAAGCGATGCCCCAAATCCCACTGTAAATGCAAACAGAAATATGCTTCTGAAACCAAAAAGTCTAACCAATACTCCGCCCAGAAAAGGACCTATTGATGTTCCAAGGTACACGGTTGCAGTGTTTATCCCCAGAAGTCTTCCTTTTATGCCGGGCGGATGGTTTTCAATCAAAATTGCGATGGATGTTACAAACACAAAAGCCGAGAAAAAGCCCTGAAGAGCTCGGAAAATAAAAAGCATTGTTATGTTTGGCGCGATAGCGCACATAAACGTTGAAAGAGTAAAAGATACAAGTCCTGTTATGAATATCTTTGCACGGTCGAATGTGTCGGATAGTCTTCCAAGCGGAAGAATAAATGCTGCCGAAAACAGAAGAAAAATAGTAATGACAAGGTTTAAATTTTCGGCAGTCAGATTAAATTTTTTTGCAATATCCGGTGCGGCAATGTTTATTGCGCTTGACATAAAAGGTACCAGAAACGACGATGTTGTTGTCGCAATCAGGATATTTTTGTTAATCCTCTGGCTGTCTGTGTATGTCATTTGCCATGTGTCACCTCTTTTGTTATTTTAAAAGGTTATGAAAGTTTACAGACTATATAATATCACTTTTTGTGCCAGAGTGTATACTGTGCAGCCCTGCAAATTTAGCATGCTTCTAATCTTTGAAAAAGTCAAGGTTGGAGTATAAAATTAATTATGTAAATATAATTAAACTATTTTGCGGGTGATAAAAAAGATGAGGGTTGCATGGAGCGCAACACATCAGGAGTTTTTGCTCTCCGACGGGTATTATTTTTCAGGGCTTTACAGGGAGCTTTCGAAAAGAGAAATATTGATTGAAGAAGTAGATGACTTTGACAGGCTTTTTGAATATGACGTGATTATATTTAACTATCCCGAAAATACTTTTGAACAGGAAGAGAAAGAGAAAATAAAAAGAGTGCTTGAGGAAGACAGAAAAAGAATTATCTTCACAGCCCATTTTAGAGGCAAAGATGGTGTTGCGGAAGTTTGCAATGGAATAGTAAAAGAATTTGGCATAGATATCCTCAAAGAAGCTGTAAGGGATGAGCTTAACCACTTAGAGGATGACAGCCTGATTATAACAACAGACAATGTTGAAAGGTATGCATCGGGTGTAAAAGAGGTTGTGTTTCCTTATTCAGCCCCACTTTCTGTTTCGGATGGAGTGGAGAGTATACTGAAAGGCAGGGATACAGCAGTTTCTGATTCAGGCAAAAGATCACCTGTGCTGGTTGCACAGAAGAGCTTTGAAAGTGGCAGCAGGCTGATTGTTTGCGGTAGCTGCATTTTCTGGGATAATTTTTCACTCTTCAGACTTGACAATCTCCAGTTTGCAATCAATTTGATTCTTGGCAGTGAATGAAGGATGGCTGGCTTTGAGATTTCAACCGACGAGATTTTTAAAGAGGCATAGCTTTAAAAAATAAAATGGCAGGGTATGAGCTACTTTTCATACCTTGCCACAACCCTTGTTGATATGCCACCTCGTTCGTGAAACTCTCCAATCACTTCCATAAACTTTGGTTCAAGTAGTTTTACAAGATCATCCAGAATCCTGTTTACTGCGTGCTCCTGCAAAATTCCCACATTTCTGAATGATGTTAAATAATATTTCAGAGATTTTAACTCAACAAGCTTTTTATCCGGGATATATCTTATTACAAGCCGTGCTGTATCAGGAAGACCTGTCCACGGACAGACAGATGAAAATTCATCTGTGATATATTCAACAACTGTATTTTTTTCCGGATATTCATAGTCGATAGTTTCCAGAACCTCTGTATCTATCTTTTCATACCCGTAGATGTCAAACCTTCTTTGCTGATACTTATCGTTTGAGTTTGGTAGCAGCATTTTTTTCAAGCCTCCTCTTGTTTTGTTAACCGGGGTTTGCTGCGACCCGGGCAGGTTTTTCCCTGCTTCAATAGTCTATTTTAACACACTTTGGCTGTGGGTGCAAAATGTTGTATAATAAATCTATAGCAACTGTAATTTTGAATGAGGAGTTTTTGAGAATGTCTGTGAAATGGCCAGTCTACATAGAGGAGATTTTTGACTATGTGACACAGAGTGCGCGTAAGTTTGCACTTAACTTTTGGGAAGATCCGAGGTATTTCAAGACTCACCGGCATAACTTTATTGAGTTTATGTATGTATTAAAGGGCGAAGGTGTGGAGACTGTTAATTCCTTGAGATATACTCTCAAGCCCGGGACTTTTTCCCTGGTTATGCCATATCAGATACACAGGATAGATTACTCTTTGGAAAATCTTCTTTCTATATTTGTAGGTGCAATTGCATTTGAAGAGCTTCTGTCGCCAAATAGTTTATAAAAAAAAGACCGCCTCTTTTAAAAGTTGTACCGGCGGTCTTTTGAACTTTTTTAAGCATTTTCCTTTTTCAGAATCTTTTTTATCTCTTCAACTCCTGCAACCCTTCCTGAAAACATCACCTTTTCATTTACAACAAGAGCAGGTGTTCTCATAACGCCATAACCAAGAATCTTTTCGTAGTCTTTGACCTCTTCAAATTGAGCTGAAATTCCAAGTTCTTCAGCTGCCTTTTTTGCATTTTCCATAAGCTTCTTGCAATTTGCACACCCGCCGCCAAGAATTTTTACTATCATACTCAAAACCTCTCCTTTCAAGATTATTTTAGCCAAGTATTATATTAAAAAGATAACCTGTCAGAATTATCCCAGAGCCAACAATTGCAACAAACACAGCAAGGAGCTTTGGTTTTAAAACTCTTCTTAAAAGTATCATCTCAGGAAGAGAAAGAGCGGTTACGCTCATCATGAAAGCCAGTGAAGTTCCCATTGAAACTCCAAGACGTCTGAACTCACTGACAAGAGGAATTATCCCCGCTGCATTTGAATAAAGAGGTATACCAATCAATGTTGCAATAAACACAGCAAAAGGATTGTGCCTTCCTGCAAGAGAAGCAAGTGCTCCGGCCGGTATATATCCATGCATCCATGCACCTATGCCTATACCAACAACAACATAAACCCACACCTTTTTTATAAGTTCCAGGGTGAAGTTTAATGTTTCTTTCAATCGCATCTTCATGGTTTTCTTTTCTTCAAACTCCTGCACATTCCCAACTTTAATCCTGAACACATAATCTTCTACATATTTTTCAAGTCCAAGCTTTCCTATAATAATGCCGCTTATGATAGCGATTATCTCACCCGAAATGATGTAAATCAAAGCAATCTTAAGACCAAAGTTTGCATAAAGAAGCCCCAGCGCAACCTCATTTACCATCGGTGCTGCAATCAAGTATGAAAATGTAACACCAAGGGGGATTCCTGCTTCAACAAATCCGATGAAAAGTGGCACGGCAGAACATGAACAAAATGGTGTTACAATTCCAAAAAGTGCTGCCAAAATGTGAGTCAGAAAGGTTTTGCCTTTGCTCCTGGCAAGCATGCTACGTGTCTTTTCGGGCGAAAAATAGCTTCTTATAAAGGTTATAACAAAGACAATTATAAACAGCAGAATGAAGATCTTGATTGTATCAAATATGAAAAAATTAAGTGCTGATGCAAGCTTTGTACCCTGCCTGATATTTAGAAGTTTAAAAACAACAAAGTCAGCAAATTTCTGAACGGGATAAAACAACTTATTCTCCCACCTTTCAAAATTTTAAAACAATGTGCATGGTACTAAACCTCTGTTAGAGACTGCAAATTCGAAAGGATAATCTTTTCTGCGTCTTTTAAAAGAATGTTTACATATTCATTTTTAATTCTGTAATGTATGTTTAAGCCCCGTTTTTGAGTCTCCACAACTCCTGCATCTTTTAAGATTTTAAGATGCTGTGAAAGATTGGGCTGAGAGTACTCAACAAGCTGGTTTAGCTCACATACGCACTTTTCACCGTCCAGCAGTATTTTTACAATCTTTATGCGAAGAGGATGCGATAGTGCCTTGAATAACTTTGCAAGAGCTTCATCCTTTACCAATTCAGCATTCCCCTTTTTAAATAAATAAGAATTTAATTATATAATAAAACAAAAAATAAAAAAACGCAAGTAGAAATTTAACAATGCAGTTTTGCCTTATATTTTAACAGATTGTTTACAATTTTTTAACCAACTATTTATACTTTCGTAAAAGATTTAGTATATAAATTATTTATAGTAAAAAACAAAAGCAGGGACTCCTCCTTTTAACATAGATTTTGGAAGGGGCTCTTTCAGGCAAAAAAAATGCCAGAGCCCCTTCCTTTTGAATAAACCAGACTGTTTATTATCTGAACAGTGTTGTAATTAAATACCAGAGCATGGGTACAAAAATTGCTGGAAGCAGATTTCCCACCTTTATTTTTGAGATGCCAAGCATATTAAGCCCGATTGCAAATATCAACACAGACCCCACCATGGATGTTTGAGCAATTACCACATCTGTCAAAAGAGGCTTTAAAAAATTTGCAAGCAGTGTGATTGAACCCTGGTAAAATAAAATCACTGCGCCTGAGAACATCACACCAATTCCCATTGTTGCAGCAAAAATTATAGAGCTCACTCCATCTAAGATTGACTTTGCAAACAGAATGCTAAAGTTGTGGTTAAGCCCATCTTCAAGCGAGCCAACAATTGCCATAGCACCAACACAAAAAACCAGGCTTGCTGTTACAAAGCCTTCTGTAAACCTGCTATTTTCACTTCTAATTCGACTGCCAAGAGAAGATTTTATCCTCTCACCCAGGCTATCCAAAAAATCCTCTATTTTCAAAAGCTCACCCACAATACCGCCAATAATCAAGGAAAATATCATCAGCATTATATACTGCCTGTCAATCTTACCTCCGGAAAGTATCTTGAAAATTCCCTGAAGAACCCCCGAGATTCCAATAAAGATTACAGAAAGAGAGATTGCCTGCATTATTGTGTTTTTGAACCTTTCAGGAATGCCATGTCTTAAAATTATTCCTATAATTGACCCGGCTATTACCGCAGCAGTGTTTACAATTGTTCCAAGACCTGTCATTTAAAGCTTTTCTCCCTTCTCCAAAAAATTTTTGACTTATAGTTTTAAAAAGGAGTATAATACTTATGAAAATATAATATTTGCCGCAGCAGTATACGTTAAAATAAGGCTTTAAATTTTTAAAATTTATAATTTAATAATCGATAGACAGATCTCAACCTTTTTAAAAAAATATTAATCAGAATCACTTTTGATTATTATATTATTTCACGCCGGAAAATTCAAACTCAACTTAAAAATGATTTTTTGAAGGAGGCAAAGATGTTGGAAATAAACGAAAAAGTTGTAAATGAAATTGCTGAGAATATGCTTTCCATATTTCCTATGCTTATGAAAAATATCTTCAAAAAAGATGAGTTTACTGAAGAGTATGGCTTAGGACCAAGATATATGCACATTCTTCATCTGATTGATGACTTTGGACCAATGTCAATAAGCGAGATATCAAAGAGGCTTTCTGTATCTGCACCCAATATGACACCTCTTATTGAAAGGCTAATCTCAGAAGGTTATGTTATTAAAAATTCCCAGGAAAATGACAGGAGAATCTCAATCATTCAGCTCACACCAAAGGGAAGAGAACTGGTTTTGCTTCACACAAACTGGCTAAATCAAAATCTTAAAAAAAGACTGGAAAGGCTTTCGCACGATGAGATAGAAGAGCTCTGGTATGTTCTAAAGAGGCTAAAAAAGCTTGTTTTGAAGATGGCAGATTGCTGCAAGCAGAGGGAGGGCAATTAAAGAAATGTTCAAGCTTTTTCGATATTTAAAGCCGTACTGGAAAGCCACACTTTTAGCTCCGCTTTTTATGCTACTGGAAGTTGCAATGGACCTTATGCAGCCAAGATTTTTAGAAAGGATTATAGATGTGGGCTTGAAAACTGGCAACATGAGCTACATATTCAAAACCGGGCTTTTGATGATTTTGGCAGCGCTCATTGGAATGATTGGCGGCGGGGGATGTGTGGTTTTTTCAAGCATTGCAAGTCAGAACTTTGCCTTTGATTTGAGAAATGACCTGTTCAAAAAGGTTATGGCATTTTCTTTCAAAAACATTGACAGATTCAAGCCTGAGACGCTCATTACAAGACTTACAAACGATGTTATGCAGATGCAAAATATTGTCATGATGTCTTTGAGAATTGTTGTGAGAGCCCCTTTTTTGTTCATTGGCGGGCTTGTTATGGCGGTTATGATAAACCCCAGGCTTTCATTGGTGCTATTTGTTGCAATACCATTTGTTATCCTGATATTTTACTTTATGGTAAAAAGGAGTTTCCCTTTGTTTTCAGCTCTCCAAAAGTAAATAGACAGGGTCAATGCGGTTATGCGTGAAAATTTGCTTGGGGCTCGGCTTGTAAAGGCATTTGTCAGGCATGAACATGAAAAGTCAAGGTTTTTAAAGGCAAACAGGGAGCTGCTTGATGTGTCTGTTCAAGCGTTCGGGCTGATTGTTTTTACAACACCGCTTTTTATGCTTGTCATGAACATGAGCATGGTTGGGGTTGTCTGGTTTGGCGGACTTCATGTAAAGGCATCAACCATGCAGGTTGGTCAGCTTATGGCGTTCATCAATTACACCACCCAGATTCTATTTTCTTTGATGATGATAGGCAATATCTTTTTGTTTATCACAAGGGCAAGCGCGTCTACCGAGAGAATAAATGAGGTTTTAAGCTGTGAGATTGACATCAAAAACAAAGATGGGGCAATTACAACTCCAATAAAAAAGGGAAAGGTAGAGTTCAGAAATGTCACATTCTGTTACAATGAAGAAGAAAGCAGTCCTGCGCTTGAGGGAATCTCTTTTGTTGCAGAGCCGGGTGAAGTTGTTGGGATAATTGGCACAACAGGCTCTGGAAAATCCACTTTGGTAAGTCTTATTCCAAGGCTTTATGATGCAACAGAAGGTGAGGTTCTGATTGATGATATAGATGTCAGAGATTATGATGTTACTGTTTTAAGGAAAAGTATCAGCGTTGTGTTGCAGGACACCATTCTTTTTACAGGAACTATAAAGGACAACATTGCATGGGGAAATGAAGATGCAACAATGGATCAGATAATTGAAGCAGCAAAAGCTGCCCAGGCTCATGACTTTATAATGAGCTTTGAAAAGGGCTATGACACAGAGGTGTCTGAACGAGGTGTGAATCTTTCAGGCGGGCAAAAACAGAGAATCTCCATTGCAAGGGCTATCTTAAAAAAGCCAAAGATACTCATTTTGGACGACTGCACATCGGCTGTTGACATGGCAACAGAAAAGAGAATTCAGGCAGCACTGAAAGAGTATGTCAAAGGCACAACAACATTTATAATTGCCCAGAGAATATCTTCTATAAAACACGCAGATAAGATTCTGGTTATGGATGGTGGGAAGATTGTTGCACAGGGCAGGCATGAAGAGCTTTTGAAAAGCTGCCCGATTTACCAGGAGATTTATTCAACACAGATGGGAGAGGGGGAGAAGGAAATTGCCTGATGAAAGAAGAAAAGAGGTGCAAACACCACCACCTGCTTTTGGTCCTGGCCCCGCACCCGGCAGAGGACCGGGGCACAGATTTTCTCATCCTTCTGCAAAACCAAAAGATTTGAGAAATACACTGAGAAGGCTCTGGAAATATTTTAGCAGCTATAAATCAATGCTTGCCGGAGTGTTTTTTCTGATATTTATAAGCTCAATTATCTCCGTAGTCTCACCTCTTTTGATAAAAAAAGCAATTGACGACTATATTGTACCCGGAAAATTTGCCGGGCTTGTGTATGTAATATTTGCAATGGTGCTGCTGTATGTTCTGAACTCTGTTTTTGCTTATCTTCAGGGATATGGGATGATGAAGATTTCCCAGCAGGTTGTATTTAATATACGAAATGACATGTTTGCAAAGCTCCAGAGACTTCCTGTAAAGATATTTGATACCCGTGCTCATGGCGATTTGATGAGCAGGCTTACAAATGATATTGACGTTGTCAACAACACAGTCAATGCAAGTGTGACTTCAATTTTCTCAAGCACAATTACACTTGTTGGTTCAGCCATTGTAATGCTATTGATAAGCCCCATCCTGACAGCCTGCACGCTTCTGGTTGTGCCGCTTATGTTCTTTCTGACAAACCTGATTGCTAAAAACACAAGAAAATACTTTTCGCAAAACCAGAAACTGCTCGGGAAGCTCAATGGGATTATTGAGGAGGACATCACTGGTCAAAAGGTTATCAAGGTGTTCACAAGAGAGGAAAAAGAAATAAATAAGTTTATTGAAATAAACAGGGATTTGACCCGGGTTGGCACAAAAGCGCAAATTCTATCCGGTGTAATTCCGCCGCTTATGAATATGCTCAACAACTTTGCTTTCATAATTGTTGCAGCTGCAGGCGGGTATTTAGCTTTGAAAGGAAGTGTCTCTGTGGGGGTGATTGCAAGCTTTGTTCAGTACGCAAGACAGTTTGTCCGCCCTTTGAATGAGCTTGCAAACCAGTTCAACCAGCTTCAGTCTGCCTTTGCTGCAGCAGAAAGGGTGTTTGAGATAATGGACGAGGAGAAAGAAAAGGAAAATGAAAAAGATGCTATTGAGCTTGCAAGTATCAAGGGTGAGGTTGAGTTTAAAAATGTGTGGTTTTCGTACAAACAAGGTGAGATGGTTTTAAAAGATGTAAGCTTTCATGCAAAACCTGGGCAGACGATAGCCCTGGTTGGTCCAACCGGTGCCGGAAAGACTACAATTGTAAATCTGCTCACAAGGTTTTATGACATTGACAGAGGGCAGATACTCATAGATGGTATTGATATAAGGAAGATAAAAAGAGAGTCGCTGAGAAAAAGCCTTGGGATTGTGCTTCAGGACACATATCTTTTTTCTGAATCTGTTATGGAAAATATCCGCTACGGAAAGCTCACAGCAACAGATGATGAGGTTATAAAAGCAGCAAAGATTGCAAACGCCCATGAGTTTATAAAACACCTGCCACACGGCTACAAAACAGTGCTGACAGATGGCGGTGCAGACCTGAGCCAGGGACAAAGACAGCTTCTGGCTTTAGCAAGGGCAATCTTATCCAGCCCTGCAATCTTGATTTTGGATGAGGCGACAAGCAATATCGACACAAGGACAGAAAAGCATGTAGAAGATGCAATGCTAAAGCTCATGCAGGGTAGAACAAGCTTTGTCATAGCTCACAGGCTCTCCACAATCAGAAATGCTGACCTGATTCTGGTTATAAACAATGGACAGATTGTTGAACAGGGGACACATGAAGAGCTTTTGCAAAAGAGAGGGTTTTACTACAACCTCTATATGAGCCAGTTTGCGGTGGTGTAGAGACAAATTAGATATTTACAGAAATTATCTGTTTTTTTCAAACTATTAAAAAATGGCTTAACTACTGCTTTGTTAAGAAACAGAAAAAGGAATGATTCAGTTGACTGCTTGAAACTGCTGGCAACAAAAAAGCGGACGAGCACCAGAATTAAATGTGCTCATCCGCTTTTTTTTTTACATATTCTCCTCCTGCGTCTGCACTATCAGCTCCTGGATATAATTTTCAAGCTGTTTTGGAAGCCCCAAAATTTTAACATCCATAAAGCCCTGGGTAATCAAAGATATTGCTTCGTCTTTTGAAAGCCCTCTTGACATCAGGTATTCTACCTCTTCTTCGGCAATCGGACCTATTGCTGCCTCATGTGAAAGGTGGCTCTGCGGCGCACCGGCTGATAGCAGCTCTGGCACAGCATACATAAGACCTTCTTCAGAGAACAGAATTCCACGGCAATCTAAGTGTGCGCGTGACTGGTTATGCCTTGCCTCCAAGATTCCGCGTGAGTAAATCTTTGCCCTGTCCTTTACAATTGCCCTTGAAATTGCCTGTCCGCTTGAGTTTTCACCTTCTAAGATTATATGAGAGCCCATGTCAATTTCAGAGTCTTTGAGTCCATACAAAAGAGAGTTAAAAGACGCAACAGAGTTTTTGCCCTTCAAAATGGCAATGGGGAATGACTGTATGGATTTTACAGGTTTTAGAAGAACATAGTTTGAAATAAAAACTGCGTCATCTTCGACAATTGTAACTCCTCTGGGTCTTACATAAAAATCCTCTGCCCAGTTGTGAACCATTGTAAATGTCAATTTGCTTCCCTTTTCAAGGTAAAACTCAGAAATTCCAATGTGAAGTCCCTCTTTTACCTTTGGCGCCGTTGCACACCCGTTTATTATCTGAACCTCTGCTCCCTCTTCAACAATTACTATATTGTGCACATTTTGTATTCTTGCATTTTCCTGAAGTAAAAGGCATGCCTGAATGGGCTTTTCAACCTTTTGTCCTTTGAATACTCTAATAAAATATCCATGGGCAGGGTGCATGGCAGAAAATGCGGTGTATTTGTCCCTGTCGGGTTTTACTGCCTTCCAGAAGTATTTTTCTCGCACTTCGGGGTACTTTTCAAGAGCCTCGTTTATATCCATAATTTCAAGCTGCCCATTGTAGCGCTGAGCAAGTCTTTTGTAAACAACAGAGTGGTCAAGTTGCAAAAATGAACCGGACCGACCCTCTTCTTTGATTTCAATTCCTGCATTTAAGATTGTCTTTTGTATTTCTTCAGGCAGCTTTGAAAGCTCATCTATCTCTTCCTTTTCTTCAGCTTCTTCAAACTGGCTCAAATCAACATCTGTTCCGAATGCTGCCTTTCTGTCAGCTGCTTTTTTTGCCAGCTCCAGAATTTCTTCATCTATATAATGTCTTGAAGACATCCTTCGCACCTCCCAAACCCGTTTTGCCTGATCTCTTCAAACAGGTCATCGGCCGGACCCGAGCACACAAGCTTTCCATCTATCAGAATATGCCCTTTGTCTGCATGAACATAGTCCAGAATGTAGCCTGTGTGTGTAACAATCAAGCCGGAAGTATTTCTTTTTCTCACCTTTTCGCCTTTTAGAAGCTTTTTAATCATGTTTCCCAGAAGACTAATATTGTCAAGGTCAACACCCGACTCTGGCTCATCAAGAAGCACAAGACTGGGTCTCTGGCAGATAAGCTGCAAAAGCTCAGATCTTTTAATCTCTCCACCCGAAAAGCCTAAGTTTACTTCTCTTGATAGATGTTCCTCTAAGTTCAAAATCTTTGCATATTCGTCTACATCTATGTCAGTGTTTCTCAGAGATTTTATAATTTCAGAAAGTTTTTTTAGCTCAACGCCTCTTATGGCAGGAGGTTTTTGAAACATCATTCCAATGCCAAGCTTTGCCCTTTCGTGCGTTGGCATGTATGTTATGTCAATGCCATTGAAGACAATCTTTCCGGATGTGATTTTATATTTGGGAAGACCCATTATACTCATCATAAGAGTGGTTTTCCCACTGCCGTTTGGTCCAAACAGAATATGAGTCTCACCATCTGGGATTGTCAGAGAAACCCCTTTTAAAATCTCTTTTGACCCGACCTCAACGTGAAGGTCAACAATTTCAAGCATGTCTCTGCCATCTCCTTACTATAAGGTTTTTTCACACTCTATTAATTATACCACCAAATTTGCATTTGCTAACAACAAATTGAAAGATGCAGTTTTCAAAAGAAAAATGTGGTAAAATAATATTAAGTCAATTCAATGCTTAGAAAAAAGGAGAATTGGGGTATGAAATTATTGCTGGTAATTGTCTCTGATACAGACAAAAACAAAGTAAATCTTGCGCTTGTAGAAAATGGCGTTCAGGCAACCATTATCTATTCAACAGGCGGTTTTTTGAACAGGGGCACTGTTACATTCATGATTGGTGCTGAGGATGATAGGGTGGATGAGATAATTGAACTGATCAGAAAAAATGTCTCTGAGCGAAAGGAAGTTTGTAAAAGCACCCTGCCACCTGCGCTGCAGACTCTGTTTTTTGTCAGCAAGCAAAAAATAGAACAGGGCGGTGCTGTGATATTTGTTATTGACATTGAGGAGTTTTTGAAAGTTTAAAAAAGTACTTTTAAAATATACCCAATAGGGGTATAATATTATAGGGGTGATTTGAAAGATGATTTATGATTGTGCGATAATTGGTGCGGGACCGGCCGGGCTTTCTGCTGCCGTAAATCTTGCTCAGACAAACAGAAGTGTAATTGTTTTTACAACCAAGGAAGAGGATTCGAGCATTTACAGAGCGCCCGAGGTGAATAACTATCTTGGCTTTTTTGGAGTCTCTGGCAAAGAGCTTTTACAAAGCTTTTATGACCATGCTGCAAAGTACAATATTGAGATTGTCCGAAAAAAGGTTATAAACTTCTACAAATCAGAAAATATTTTTACAATAAATGCCAATAATGAGTTTTACGAAGCTTATTCGGTGATTCTGGCGATAGGCACGCCAAAGAAGACCCTTCTTGAAAATGAAGCTGAGTTTGTGGGAAGGGGAATTAGCTATTGTGCGGTGTGCGATGGAATGCTCTATAAAGGAAGAGTCATAGCGGTTGTTGGAGAGTCTGCTGAGGCTGAGGAAGAGGCAGAGTATTTGTCTGAGCTTGCCAAAAAGCTTTACTATATTCCGCTTTATAAAAAGGATGAATTTCACTTTAAGGACAATGTTGAGGTGGTTTTGTCAAGACCGAAAGGTGTGCATGGCGAGGACTTTGTAAATGCAGTAGAGCTTGAAGACAGGATTTTGAATGTCGACGGGATATTCATAATAAGAAAAACCATGCCGGCAGACCAGTTGATTTATGGGCTGGAATTTACCGAAGAAGGGTATATAAAAGTTGACAAGAACATGCAAACCTCAATTGAGGGACTTTTTGCAGCAGGGGACGTTGTTGGAAGACCTTATCAGGTGGCAAAGGCAGTTGGAGAAGGACAGATAGCAGGTCTTTCTGCTTCTACCTATGTAAAGAGGATAAAAGAAGCTGATAAGAAGGACTGATTCGGGAAAAACCGATGAGGTCCTTTTTTATTTTTGAAAAACATAAAGATTATTCCCAGTAAACAAGATTTAAAAACATGTTCGCAAGATCTGCCTGCTGCTTGAGTACATTTTCAGGAGTTTTGCCAAAGTAAACCGGCTCAATTTGACGGGATTCAAGTGTCCACAGAAAGGCCTTGAATTTAGGGTACCTGTTGATATTTTCTTTCATGTAATACAAAAGATCACAGAGGTTCTGGTAAGTTTCAGAGTTTTTGAATTTTTCCTGACGAAACTTTTGAGGCTCTGCAATCAGTTCAAACACTCTGGCAATTTTGTACCTGTATTCATCCTTTGCTTCTTTGTTTTCAAAGATTTTCATGTAGTTGTAATAGCTTTCGCAAAATATCCTATACATTGTATCTCACCCTGAAAGATTTGAGGTTTTCAAGAAATCTTTTTTTCTTAAATTATACCGCACAAAAGATGAAAAAACAAAGGGGCAACCCTGTACTTTAAAGCAGGATTGCCCCGGTTTTAAAATCCGCAGGATTTTTGAACTTTTGCAATGAAGGTTTATATTTAACAAAATAAATACTTTTAGACTGTATATACAAACTTATTATCATTTCTGAAGATATACCGAAATTAACTGGTAGACAAAAAATTGTTAATAATGATTAAAAGTTCATTATAGAATAGGGTGCATAATAACAAAAAGTGTTTTCTATAAAAAATTCATCAGACAGAATAAAGACTTCATCAATAAACAACAGAAAATTCCATCTGCCAGGTGAAATATGTTCGCCAGATATATCTATTGAATGTTCTTGAATAACTGGTGATTGATCTTTTTCATTGAAATTCCAGACAGGGCATTTTGTCTGGTAAAAGAAGCTTCTGTCAGGCTTTTGCCAAACTATGCTTACGTCGTGGAAACCAATAATATTCTTCAACTCAATTTCAACTGATACATATTTGTCAGTTTTTTTAAAAACTTTCTTTTCGGTTGTTCTTCCATCCAGTTTGCAGCAGATTCTATAATCATAAATCATAATGGATGGTTCAAATTCGTATGTGAGGAAAAACAAATCTTCAGTCAGGATCACACATGACACAACTTCTTGTTTTTCATTTAAAAGTAACATAGGTGCGGAGGGATGAGGAAGTTTTATTGTGTTGTCAATAATAAGCTGATAGTAATAAATGCCTGGTGCAAGGTCAATCTGAGCTGTCCAAATGTCATCTGAAGATTTTTCAAGGGGCAGGAAAAAATCTTTGCCATCATTTGTTTCAAAGATGGCAAAGATAAAATTAGCGTTACTGAATTTATATTCAATGTTATAAATCATATTTTCTCACCATGTTCTTTTGTATTTTAAAAGATTTTTAAGTTCCTTATCAAAAAGAGGCTTGTATTTCTTTCTGTCAACCGGCCAGAATTTATTTTTCCAGCTCTCTATATCTTTGTCAAAATCTCTAATCTTCTTTATATCTATTTTCAGTTCTTTAGCCAATTTCAAAATACCAGGTTCATAGTAGGTTTCCGGAAAGGTTAAAGTTGGTATTGAAAAGAGTTTTATCATGTAATCTATTGCTGAGGTTATATCACCGGTTGCATAGCAATAATATGCAGCTGCATAGAAGGTATAGTATTGTGAATATATCCCGTTTTCAGGGTCAAACTTTATATCATCTTTCTTTAACATTTCATATGCCTCTTTTGCTTTATCAAAATTTTTTGTTTCTATGTAGTAAAAAACATTGAAAACATTGCAAATACTCGAAAACAAATCATAATAATTTCTGTAATCTTCTTGTTCTGAGTCTGGCGTGGCTGCTTTTGTTTTGAGTATTTGAAGAACTTTTTGTGCAGCATCAATGACTTCTGCCAGCTTATCTTTTTTATGCGCATACAATGATGAAAAAAATACACCCAGCCAGCCATTAAAGTGTAAACCATTACTATTTATGTGTTGTAGTGAACGATTGTATACTTCATCATATTTGCCATTCAACAAGTCAATTGCATTTAAAATTCGAAGACTGTCTTCAGCACTTCTAGCCTTGATTTCAAATGTACTTAAACTATTTAGATCAATAGCACTTTTGGCCAGCTTGTAGGCTTTTTTATCCATGCCGTTAAAATATATACCCAGAACAAAATAAGCTTCTGCTAAATTTTGATATAGATAAATTAAATCTACAATTTTAGTGTTTTGTCCAATTTTCTTAAACCCTTCTTCTCCGATGATTTTTGCAACAACAGGATTGCCGTAGGGTTCTACCATAAAATTATAGATTTCACACATCCACTGGTAGCCAGCCACATCACCTTTGTTTATTAAATACCTGGCAAGTGCCCATGAATTAGCATCTCCTGAATACAGTCTTTCGTTTATTTGGTTCCAGATGGCTTCATCAGAATAATTTGTAAACACTTTATCTGGAGGAGCGATATAGATAATTTTCAGAAACCCTGTTGAAATCATTAAACTTAAAATCAAAACAAGATAGCTCAGGACAATAAAAAAGACTAAAATTCTTATCTTTTTGGTTTTCAAGAAGTTCACAGCCCGAGATTACCCCCTCAAAGCAAAAAATCTTTTTTAATTATATATTTAAATTTTTCAGTGAGCAAGCTTCGGTGCTTTTCGCAAAACTTTAACTCCTTTAAGAATTTTACCAGCACCTCTTGTCAGAATTATACTTGCAGCATCTTTACCAAGTTCTTTTACAACACCTTTGATACCTTCTTTTTTCCACCCTTCAACATAACCTTCGACTGTCAAAGAATAAGCTACTCCACCTGCTATTGCAGCTGCTCTTCCCATCGCTTCGCCAATTTTCTTGCCTGTTTTTTTAAGTTTATCATAATCTACACTTGCTTTGATTTCCTGTTGGATTTCCGGTGTTGTTGATGTTTGTTCCTTGCTTAAGGTTAGCTTTGCATATGCTTTTCCTTTTTCAACCCCTGCACCTGCTTCGAATGTTATACCTATAATCTTAGATTTTGCTGTTGTCAATTTTACTCCAGTTTTATTTTTATCAATGATTTCCCCACTTAAATTCCCCATATTTATACTACCTTTTACACCATCTTTCCCGACAGTCAATTCTCCTTCAGTGGTGGAGTAAGATTTGCCTTTCTTTATTACCAGAGTTTTTTCATTCTTAAAGTTTTCTGACAATGAATAGTCAATTTCAAAAACCCCCAGTTTTAGATGTTTTTCAATAACAGTATTTTCAGCATTTACAGAAAGGTTTGCTTTTATCCCTTTCTGATCTTTAAAACTTTTGTTTGAGTTTTGAACATTTGAGTGTTTTTTGGGGTCATATTTTGTAATTACTAATTCAGGTCTGTCAGCAGCTTTTATTGTATGGTTGGATGTATTGTTGCTATTGTTTGTTTTTATAGAAATTGAAATTTGCTGATTTGGTTGTGTCGACTTTACAGATCCTATTACAGTTGAAGTGGTAGAAACTTTGTAAAAATTATTGGGGGATGCAATGCTTTTGGTATTATTTTTTGCTGCAATGTAGTGGCTTTGAGATATACTTTGGGCGGAAACATTTTTACTTAAGTTATTGGACTGGACTGAATGAGAAGTTGTGTAATGATTTTTATTCAAATTATAATTGTTAGTAGTTTTAACACTCATACCCCTCACTCCTTATTTATGTAATTTTTAGGCAATCGTATAGTATCATACTATCAAAAAAAAGCAATATAAAAAATGCACAAATTTTTGTTAAAATTTTATTGATAATATTAAAATTGGGAATGGCTATAGAAAAAACAAAGGGGCAACCCCTTTTCTCAGGATTGCCCCGGTTTTAAAATCCGCAGGATCCTCCACAACATCCACTTGAGCATGAAGAGCCACTGTCGTATGATTTTGAAGATACAATAAAGTTGACATTTTTGAAAACAGGCTCAAGCTCGCGGCTGTGACAGTTTGGACACTCAATTTCTTTGTTTTCCCTCTGCTGGATGGATGCCCATGTATTAAATTCTTCTCCACATTCTTTGCATCTCAAATCATAAAATGGCATACCATATACCCCCATATACATCTTTTATCTATCATTAAATATTATAGCTGCTATAAGCTTAAAAGTCAATATACCATACACGGGTATGCTCTCAATAAACTATATTTTGAGACTTTTATTTTATATTTCAGTATCCTCTTGCAAGGTAAATGTAGCCTTTTTCAACATCACATGCGAGGTTTACACTTTTTGTACTTGATTTTGCAAGAAGTTTATTTGATGATGCATAGCCGATGTAAAGAGTATCATATCTTTCTACACGGGTGTAGTCGCCTGTTTGGCAGATAATCATTGACGGTGCTTTTCTTGATTTTAAAAGTCTTATGAGCATACCCTTTTCGTTTTGATTGAGTCTTTCAAACGGAATGTCTAAAACAACAATCAGTGGTTTTTTCTCAGCTGACAAATTTTTTATTCTGATCCACTGATAAAATGAAAAATCCAGAACTGAACCGCTTCTGGTTTTTAAAAATACTATATTGAACTTTTCATTCTTTTCATAGGGTGGATTTTCCTTTTCAAGACTGTAGTATTTCAAATAGCTCCCAAGGTTGGATTCAACTTTTTTCTTGATATCACCTGGCAGATTTTCAAAACCTCCTGTCAGGAAAATAACAGATGTCTTTGCAAGATTTGTACTGAACTTTGCAACGTACTGCTTTATATCTTCAACAGGAGGTAGATTTACAATGCTGCCTGTGAGATTGTCAATCCAGATATAGCCCTGTGTATTCTGTAAAGCAACTGAGATATACTCCAAGGTTTTGTAGCTTTCCACATTCAGGGAATAGCTTTTGAAGTTATCGCTTTTGAGACTATTTATTTCAACCTCTTTTTGAGTACCATCCGGCATCCTGAAGCCAAAATAAACCCTGACATTTTTTGCGCACAGGTCGAATGAAATTTCATTTACACTTGTAAGGTCAACAGGGGTTTTAAATTTAAGCTTAAAGCTTTTGCCTTTTGTTAGAGAGCTGAAATATATCTTGTTTGAATATTTTCCCTGTGTCCTGTTTTTGGATGAAAGAAACATCGAAACACCTTTTGGAAAGTCAAAGGCAAGGTAGTCAAACGACCGAAGAAGCTTTGTTGTTTGACCTATCCCAACAGGTAAACTGCATTTTAGGTCTTTGTAAGTAAATGTTACAAAACCCTGGAAGTCAGATTTTGCTCTAAAAACTCCATCTTTGAACTCAAAAGCGGGATTTTCTTCTGCCTGAACTTTCCCCGGGTCTATCTCTTCAAAATGCCCGAGTCTGTCTTTTATATAAAACCTTAAGTTTGCTGACTCACCGGGCAAAAGGTAGAGCTGCTTTTTGTCTGTGTCCAGGATTTCTGGTCTGTACACCGAAATCTTCTTCTGTGCAAAAGCTTTATAATACACATCTTCGTAGACACAGGATATTGTAACAACTCCGTCTTTGTAAGGGGTGAATACTCCATCTTTTATGTCTATCTCGTAAGCATCCTGATAAACTTTTAAATAAACAGCATCATAGGTAATTGTATTGTAGAATCTGTCCTTTGCATATACCTTTACAGGATACTCCTCGCCTGCAAAGACCCTGTCAGGGCAGTCTATATAAAACGTGGCAATTTTATCATCTGTGTATTTATAAAAAGCTGCTATTGAGTCAAAAACCTTCCGGGTGTCTCCTCTGTTGTAAAATGCTTTTAAAGTGCCATCATTGTCCTTTGCCACAAGCTGTGTAGAATCGCCGCCATCAAGGTTTATAGCCGTCCAGATTCCTATTGATTGTAAAAAACCTGCAAGCTCTGTTTGCGTAAGTCCAATGCTTTTCCCGTTTCGCCCATCAACCGAAACAAAATACAGGTATCTTGAGGTTTTGTCAATCCCAATTGCACTGCGCGGGTGTCTTCCGGCAATCTCATGAGTAAAGGCCGGGATTTTCCCATCTTTCAACAAAAATGTATTTCCGGATGCCGCAGCTTTGATTTTTTCAAGAGGGAAAGAAAGGTCTATTTTGATTTCCACCCTGTCGCCGGTTTTAAAGTTTTTCAGCAAGCTTTTTGCGTAGTTTCCTGTTGCTGCCAGAAGGTACTCGCTTTTGTCTAAATCAATAGCAGGGGCCTGTTCTCTGATTTCTTTGATGATTCCATCTTTTATGATAATCTCCACAATTCCCCTGTACCTGTTTCCAATGGTTTTTTGAACATACTCGCCTGTGAACAGAATGGGGTATGTCAAATCGCCTGTGAACTTGTTTACATGTGCAATCTTGAATTCATAACCAGTAGCTACATTTACAAGCTTATATGAAAGACCGTTAATATAATCAAACAGAATTTCATTTGAGGTTGTGTACACAAAAGCAGGGAAGGTGTTTTGTCTGTTATTTGGCGAAGATAAAATCCTGCCGCCTGATACAGAAATTCCAATCGGCCAGATCCTGTTGTAATCTGTTCTGGTGTTTGTATAAAAGAAGTTTGCATTTATTGCCGCAACCGGGTTTCTGTCGCTTTGCCTGTAAACCATGTTGTAAACAAAATTGCCTGTGTTTGCAATGTTTGCTTTCAAAACATCAAAGTCAAAACCACCATCTATAAGGTCAAGTTTTATACAGTTTATATCCACAAACCCCTCATCGGTCAAAAGTTCATACTTTTCATAGTATGTGCGAGGAGCTATCTGCTGCACTGTTTTGAATCTCAAGATTTCTGTATGTGGCTTTGCAAATGCTGATATAAAAATTGACACAATGGTTGCAAGTGAAACAAAGCCAAAAAATCTTTTCATGTTAAAATACCTCCACCATTTTAGTAAAAAATAGGCGCTGCTTAATCCTTCAATCCCCATATGCCTCTTTTGATAGCATTGAATATAAGGTCCTTGGTTGCCGGGTGAAATTGTTTCAAGCTTTTTACAAACTCTTTCATTCTCTGCCTGTTAGTTTTACCGTTTGCAGGGCATGGATTTGTAATAACAGGAAGCTCAAGCTTTTTTGCAGCTGACCTCAATTCATGCTCTTTTAGATAAATCATGGGTCTGATTGTTGTAATTTGAGTTCTGTCAAGATATGTCTTTGGCGAAAAACAGTATATCCTTCCTTCGTAAAAAAGACTTAAGAAAAATGTTTCAACCACATCATCCAGGTGATGTCCCAGCGCAACCTTGCTGCAACCAAGGCTTTTTGCTGTTGAGTTCAATATCCCGCGTCGAAGGTTTGCACACAGTGAGCAGGGATTTTCTTCTTTTCTGATATCAAACACAATCTGTTTTATCTGTGATGGCACAAGGTGAAATTCAACATTTATTCTATCACAAAATTCTTTTACTGGCGAAAAATCCATGCCTTCAATCCCCATATCAACTGTAATTGCCACAACCTCAAATTTTTTTGGATAAAACCTTCTCATAAAGCTCAAAGTATAGAGCATGGTAAGGCTGTCCTTTCCAGCAGAAACACCAACTGCAATTCTGTCACCGTCTTCTATCATATCAAAATCTTCAACAGCTTTTCTAACTTTGCTGAATATATGCTGCATCTGCTTTCTTCCCCCAAATACTGTTGTTTTGATTTGCATTGTAGACTATTTTTAATTATATCATGCATAGCAGAAAACAGAGAAGTAAAAAAATTCCTGCAGCTTTCCTCTTGACTAAAACCAAAAATGATGTTATCATATTAATGCTGATGGCGGGGTGTAGCTCAGCTTGGTAGAGCACGTGGTTTGGGACCATGGGGCCGGAGGTTCAAGTCCTCTCACCCCGACCATGAGCAAAAAAAGGCTTGACAGCGGACAATTTTATATGCTAAAATACAAAATTGTCGGCTTCAAAAAATATGGTTTGAGCAAAAATGTGGAGGGGTACCCAAGTGGCCAAAGGGGGCAGACTGTAAATCTGTTGCCGCAGGCTTCGTTGGTTCGAATCCAACCCCCTCCACCACTTAAAGCAAAAAAATGGTGCTGGCGTAGCTCAATCGGTAGAGCAGCCGACTTGTAATCGGCAGGTTGCGGGTTCGAGTCCCATCGCCAGCTCCATTTAATTTGAATATAAAATTTACAGGTGCGCCATTAGCTCAGTTGGTAGAGCAGCTGACTCTTAATCAGCGGGTCTGGGGTTCGAGTCCCTAATGGCGCACCATTTAAATGCGCCCATAGCTCAGCTGGATAGAGCAACGGACTTCTAATCCGTAGGTCGGGGGTTCGAATCCTCCTGGGCGCGCCATTTGTTTTAAAGGGTTTTGAGGCTTTAGAATAATGTTACAAATTCATTTTCTACAGCTACATTGCAGCTATGCAAAAACCGTAAAAAATCAGGGTAACTGCTCCATCTACAAAGGAGTGGTTACCCTTTGTTTTTGTACTTCTTAAGTAAATTGTTCAATTTTTTGGTCTTTTCGGGCATTTTCAGCCGCGTTTTTATCCCGGGCAAAGTCTGTATATAAGGTCTTTAAAAAGAGAGACCCTGGTGGGTTTTTCAGGGAAAAGTAATATGGACACATCCTTTGCAGCTCAGGTCTTTTTCCAAACTCTTGCTGTCATTATACCACAAAGATTTTATAAGAAGGCAAAAAATGTTCAAGCCTTGAGATTAAGGCAGCCATCATATCTTCCTTTAGCCATTTTGGATAGGTGCATACGTGTTCTGCTTCTTCATACAAAAATGCAGTGATCTCATTTGAAAATGCCCTTTTCATACTTTTTAGGTAATCTTTTGAGATTCTGAACACACCCACAGATATGTCCAGTATCTTTTCGGGGTTAAGTTCTTCAAAGACAGTATTTATGAAATTTTCATAGATTGTTTTCCAGTCTTCTATGTATAAAACCGGGTCAAAACAGAGCCTTACTTTCCAGCCGTTTTCTATTGCTTTTTTAATTGCAGAAAGTCGTGCAAAAAGAGATGGAGTTGTGTGTTCATACTTTTCAATGATTTCCTGTGGCGAGAGTGTCCATGCAAGAATGACGTTTTGCTGCGGGGGCAATTTCTCCAGGGCTTTGAAATTGGCGCTTTTTGTTCTGATTTCAATCATCAGATTTTGTTTTTCCTTTGCATATTCAATCCACGCAGATGAAAATGGCACAATGCCTTCGAGTGCTAAAAGGTCTGATTCGTAAGATACAGAGATATAAAGGAATTTGTTTTCTAAAATCCTGTCAATCTCATTAAAGTAGTCTTCAATATTTACAAATACAACTATATTTGCAGACCGATACATGCCTTTCAGAAAGCAATACTCACAGCTATAAATGCAGTTTAGAATATTGCTTGTGTAATAGAAGTTTTCATATCCAAAGCTGTGACAGACCGAGGGTCCAGGATAGAGAAATTCACCATATTTTTTCGCAAGTATGAGCTTTTTGCTCTTTTCCTGCAAAAAGAAGCTCTGATTGCTTCTGTTAAAGACTTCTCTGTAGTTATCAATTCTAACAATCTGTGGATTTGCCAGTTTTTCTAATATTTGTTCTGTTATCGGGTGTGAAAATACCTCTTTTTCAATGTACACGTGTGAAAAGTGCTTAGCCAAGAAGGATTTTTTTGAGTCTGTCAAAGTGTTCTTTTACCTCCTTTTTAGATTTAATGCTGGATATGTTAAGAAAATCAAATAGCTCCTCTGGAAGCTTTTTATGTCGCACAAAATAGCCTTTTAGCAAATCTTCAAGCTCATTTTTCATATATGCTGTAAGCTTTAAGTTATCTTTTAATTTGTTTACCAGAAGATGTATATCATCAGGCTCAGGCAGGTTGTCTGAAAATTCACAGTTCAATCTTGAAAGAGAATTTATTATATCTTCTATGTAAGGAATACCTTGCTCTATCAGATTTTCAACCTCAGCGGGATTTATATTTTCAAAGTCAAGAAAATCGTGGACAATTTTGATACAGTGAATATTGTGAGGTGGCAAAAATAAAGAAGCTGCTTCAAAAAATCCTGCACCTTCCATGTCCACAATATCACCTTCAATGTCTGGTGGGAGGCTTTCTTTTTTCACAGGATGCATAAAACTTTCAAGTGTTGCCTCTTTCATGCTGTGATTTATTAAAATGTCAGGATAAAATCTCTTTTTGGAATGATGGTTTATTATTTTGTTGCACAGGATTCCATCGCCTTTTGTGAATGTATTTTCTTTTGCACCGCAGATTCCAATGTTAAGTGCAATATCCATTTTTGCTGCTTTAAAGCTTGTCAGGGCAAATGTGGTAGCAATGCTGCTTTTTACAATTCCCTGCCGGCTTTCTATCAGGATAATGTCATTGCCGGTGAAAATCTGAAATTTTGAAGGTTCATATAGTTTCTTAAGGCTAAAATGCTTTATCAAAGCCCTTGCTTCCTGATGGTAAGCAGTGACAATGAATATCATATTGTTTTTACCCGCCTTTTATAGCTTCAAAATTTGCCTGACAAAAATTATAATTAATCTTTTCTGAAAAAGCAAAACAAAAAGCTTTTGAAATTTTTTGTTTGTTTGTAAAATTAAATGCAACAGGGGCAATAAATATTGTAGCCATAGCTTCAAACTGTGTATGATATTAGTTGAAAATACAAAACTATACAAGGAGGCTGAAAAAAGTCAAAAATAAATTGTAAGCGATGACGTCCCTGGTATCATAGATACTATTAAAATCGCTTATCCTTATGCCGATCTTGAGTTTGCTTTTGTCCACCTACAACGTAACGTAAAACGACATATGACAAAAGAAGATAGCTCAAAATTCAATAAAGAATTAGAAAAAATAAGATTATCTTCTTCTGATATTGATGAAGCTGTTTCTGCTTTTAACCAACTTTGCAATGAATACACACCTAAAATATCCTCGCTTTTTAAAAGGACTTTTAGATAAAGCTGAATATTACTTTGCTTATATAAAATATCCTGAGGAAATTAGAAAGCATATTTACGCACTTGTGCAGTTTGATGGCATAAATAGCATAATTGAGAAAATAAGAATGAAATCGGGTGGATATTTTCAATCAACAGAAATTCTTGAGAACTTTGCTTTCAAAGAAAGAACTTTAAGCGAGGTAAACGGAAAAATGGAGTACCACTTATTAAACATCATACTTACGAAATCTTACAGCTTTTCAATTTACGCTATGAATTGGATACACAAAATTCTTGACAAGTCTCAGCGTTTGAATGGATTGATAAAGTGTTTTTTACCTAAGGGTAAATAGATAAGAGAGATATCGAAAAAAGCAATAAAGAGGGTGCAAGAGTGGTACAACAGGATTCCCAATCGGATATTCAACTACAAGAGCAGTATAGAAAGGTTTTTTAGTGGAGATGAAGGAGATATGCGAAATAGAAGTGATAGAAAAGTTTTTGGTAGAGGCATAGGAGGTGGCGTATATAGATAGAGGAAAATATAGTACAAAATGGCAGCCACCAGCTTTCCTATAGGAAAGCTGGCATATATTAGCAACTAATATCATACAAAGTTGCTGCTTTAATCAAGTTATAATTCCAGTTCCATCTAAAAATGTTGCATTTAATATTGCAATTTAGAATTTATTCAAAAATTTAAACTCTACGTTAACATCGTTCATTTTTATATATACTTTTCTTTGCTAAAATTTTCTTCATTTTTTACACATAGTAAGTAGATATTCGGTTGAAGGAACGTATAATTTTTTAAGAAAAGTACTTAATTCTTCATCATTTTTATTCTTGATATAGTCTCCTGGATTTTTACCTTTAACTGAGGTTTTTACTGTTTGAAATTTTAAAGCAGTTCTTTCTAAAATTCTTAGTAAACCATCATGAATATTAAATACTTTTTTGAGCAATTTAATATCTTCAGGTATAGGGATAGACCCTCCGAAATCCTTTCTAAACCAATGTCCGACCGTATGATAATATTCTTTTGGAAATTTACTTATCACATCTTGAATACGCATGTTCTTGGATTTCCTAAGTAACGTTAGATATTGAGCTACAATAGGTTGATCTATTCTATAAAGACGCATTTTTGTAAAGTATTCTCCTTCAACTAGTTTCCTTGCACCTGGAGATGCTCCCCAATTAATTCTGTCAAGTGAATGAAATTTACTAAAAGACCCATTTTTTTTGATTTTGAAATCTACTACATCTACAATCTGTCCTACTAAGTAATCACTTTTTTCTAAATCATTAACGTACTCCAAAATTTCTTGTGGTTCTTTTATAATAGGAATAGTTTCTACATTTATCCAAAGTTCTAATCCGCAGAAGGAACAAATGTTTTTTCCTATTGGATCATAAGGATCTATCAATTCATTATTACATCTTGGGCAAAAGAATCTTAACCCTTCCATTAAAAATTCATCTTTTTCCGGATGCATGACGAATTCAATAGAGGCTTCTCCATTCCACTGAACAACAATAATCTTAGGAAATTCGTCTGGATATTTGTCTAAAATTTCCATTACCTGTCCTTCTCTTGAAGTCTTTCCAGAAATATCGCGAACCTTCATGCCAATAAATTCTTCTTTAGTCCAATCTCTTTCTTCCTTTATTTTTGGATTTATTCGTACTCTATCAAGATAAAATTTATATGCCACTTTTGTAGTATCGCGCGACAACATAAAAATGGGATACCATTTACTACCATTAGAAACAACCAGCATGTTCCTCACTACATATCCATATTTATATACAGCGTGCACATAATATAGCGATTGTAAATTCCATTCTTTAACACCTACAAAATAAATAGCATCTTCCCGATGAAAATTTTTAAATTCTTTTGTACACATTCCTTTTAAAATAGATAAAAATTCTTCGTAATTTTGTGCTATATGTACCTCCCCATGTTTGTCGTTCACTAAAGGAAGAGAATCTATATTGCTAGGTAGATTTTCCTCTTTTGCTGAGTGCCATGTATAAGGTATTTCTCTCACTTGAATAATATTCTCAATACCAACTCTTTCTTTAATTATTTTCACAAATTCATTACCCTTTTCAATCATAATAGAATAAACTTCTTTACTTAAAAAACCATTCCTTAGATTTTTAACAACTATTCCTGTAGTACCCGTTCCTGCAAAAGGATCTAATACTATATCTCCATTATTTAGATTTACCCGTTCTAACATTTCTTGGACTAAATTTTCTGGATACACAGCTGTATGCTTCCATGGTGTTTGCTGCAAAGGTATTTCTACAACGCTCTTTTTTTCTCTTTTATAGAAATCTTTGTAAATATTCTCTTTTCTTTTTGCAAAAACGAAAATGGGTTCGTATGTATTTGTAAATCTATCTTTTACTGATGATGGCATATGGTTTGGTTTGTACCAAATTATTATCTCTTCTAAAATCCAACCATCCTTAACCATATGATAAGCTAACCTATATGGGATCATCATAAGATGAGATTTCCCATATTGATTTAAATATTTATCACCAATATTAAGAAAGAAAACACCATCTTCTTTAAGTTTTTGTCGAAGTTTATTGAATATAGTAACTAAACGACCTATATATTCTTCTGGAGATTCTTCTTGCCCTATTTGTCCTTCGAAATTATAATCACGCTGTTTCCAATATGGTGGTGATGTAATAGCTACACTAACAGAATTATCCTTAATAAATTCTAAGCCCGCCCATACATCTCCATGTATTATTATATCTTTCTTCATCTTATCTCTCCACCCATACCGGAATTTTATATTTCTTTTCAGAAAAACCTACTAGCTCCTCTTGGGAATAATTACTGTTTTTAAACAAAAATTCTACTCTAAATACATTTTTTCCTCTTTGGTTACTCAGAAGTACGAATCTTGGCTCTTCTTTAAAAGCATATCTTGGGGTTCCCTTATTTTTTCCTTTATGTAATATCTTATCTTCATATATTTCATACAACTCTCCATTAGGCATACAAACAAGAAGGATACTGAATATTTCTTCAGATGCATGTTTGTGTAAAATATAGATAAAATAAGTTAAAGTCGGTTTATTATATTCGCATCCATTTTTTATAAAAGTTTTTGAGTAATAGGTAGGTAAATTAGGAGACGATCCAACTTTGAATAATGGATAAGAAGTTTGATTACATTGAATAGCAATTTTACCTTTATAATCTTCCCAATTTGAATCTGAAATTGTTTTTATATCTATATGTATAAAAGAATCAAAAGTCTCATACATTAAATCTGCTCCAATAGGAGAAGAGTTAGGTATTTTCATACCTTGTGAGAAAACATGATGAAATATTCTCTCAGCACCCTTGTCTAAGTCTGATGATTGATTATGCTTTGTTTTAATAAAAATATTATACCAATCATTTTTTATCTCAAGTCTATAGATAAGCCCCTTTTTAATATCTTGAAAATTATCTAAAAAATAATAACGTATTCGCTCTAAATGAACATATTCTAGTTCCTCTATTTCTAACAAACTCATTTTTTTTATTTGACTATTTGCCATTACCTTTGGGCACAAAAATTTTTATCTACACTCCTGTTTAGTAGAGAAAATGTGCCCTTTCCTCCCTTCCTACTCGTAATTGAAATATGTGTTTAGAATTTACTTCTATAACTATTCTACCACTTATTAATCTAAAGACAATAGGCTTATTGTAAAATTAAATGCAACATGTATCTTTTAAACACCTAAATAATTATGAACGCGGCGAAATTTCTACTTTGTTTAAAAGAAAACAAAAATATTCGTTATATTGCTAGAAAATTAGGTCGTAGTCCAAGTACTATCTCCTACGAAATTAACCGTGGTACTATAGTGCAGCTTAAAAGTGATTTATCTATATTCACAAAATATTTCCCTGAAACAGGTCAGGATGTATATGAAAAAACCGTTCAAATTGCGTAGCAAAATTTAAATTAGCTGAAGTAGAAGATTTTTTTGAATATGCTGAAACTAAAATATTTAAAGATAAATGGTCTATAGATGCTGTCGTTGGCTATTGCAAGAAAGATCTTAAACTAGAATGATAAATACATTGTTTCTGCTAAAATTTTATTCAATTATATCGACAAAGATTTTTTATCGGTCAAGTCCAAATTTTTGTGTAAAATCCCTCTGGTTAGAATATGGATCGTCTTTATCAGCACCGTTCAATTCATTGTACTGCCTACGACCATTGGTGTGAAGGATATGCTACGCCGGGCTTTCGCCTGTTCTTGACACCAATGGTCTTAAGCAGTTATTAAAAACTAACGATGGTGATAAAGGTTATTTTATTGAAATAACCTTATCCTCCACTCTTTCCATAATTCTTTTTTGCCACTCGAAATACTCAGTCATATCTGAATACTTCCTCCCTGAAGCCCATTTCTCATCCTGTTCCATTAACAGAGCTCCTATTAAACGAATACCAGACTCTCGGTTTGGAAATATTCTTATAACTCTTTCACGACGACGAATTTCTTCATTTAACCGTTCTGACATATTAGTAGTACGAAGTTTCCTTCGATAAGGCTCAGGAAGTTTTAAAACTGCTATTGCGTCTTCAAACCCTTCTTCTAAAATCTCCATTGCTTTTGGAGCTTTATCTCTATATTCATCTAATACTTGATTTAATAGCATTCTTGCTGCTGAGGGATCTGGTGCTTCAAATATGGCTCTTAGTTTGGCATGTAATTCTCTTTGTAAAGCCTTTGGAGACTTATCAAGGATATTTCTCATAAAATGTGTTTGGCACCTTTGCCACGTAGCTCCCTGGAAGTGCCGACAAATAGCTTGTACAAGGCTACTTATGATGGTCCGAAACTACTAAATCAACTCCAATAAAGCCCTCTTTGCTTCAGCCATGAAAAGAATTCACTTAAAGCTATCTTCTGATTCACTGTCTCCTATCATAAGACCTAATACTTCTCTATAGCCATCTTCATTTATGCCTACAGCAATTAATACGCTGCGTTGACGAACACGTCCCTCTTCTCTTACTTTTATCACTATTGCATCAACTATAACAAAGGGAAAGCTTTTTTCTTTTAAAGGTCTTGAATTCCACGCTGTAATAATAGGATCGAGATTTTTGCAAAGCTCGGAAATTGTAGATTTTGAAAATTCAGTTCCACAAAGTTCATAAGTGATTTCTTCGATTTTCCGGGTAGATACTCCATTAACCACCATCTCCATTAGTGCTAACAAAAGAGCCTGCTCACTTCTCTGGTAACCAGCAAAAAGATCAGTGCTAAATTTACCATTACGAAGTCGTGGAACTCTTAAAGTAAGAGTCCCCACCCTGGTAACTAAACTTCTTGAATAATAACCATTTCGATAATCCTGTCTTTCTTCTGTCCTTTCATAAGATTTAGCTTTAACTTGTTCAGTAGATTGAGCTGCTAAAATTTTATTAAGTACAGACTCTAATAATTTAGCTAACTTTTCATCTTTTGTTCCTTTTACAAAAAGGTAATGCAAAATTTCAAAGTCTATGGTAATATTGTATTGAGCCATTTCCTATCCCTCCAGTTAGATTTTTGGTTTGTTTCTATTTCTATTCTAACCAGAGGGTGGGGAATGGCTCAACCCATTTTTACACAATATATGTAGACTTAACTTACTAAACAAACGTATCATGGGTAAAAGCATTGATACTAGACCAGAAGAGGTAAATAACCGTGAAAGTTTTGGGCATGGAGAAATAGATACTGTTATTGGGAACAAATTTGATGATAATGCTATCTTAACATTGACCGAACATAAAACTTGTTATAAATTACGCTCCTATAAGATACTAAAGACAGTAAATCTGTTAATTATGCATTAACAAAACTTAAAAAATATATGGAATAAATTATGCAATATATTTAAAATTATAACTTCCGACAAAGGTGTAGAATTTAGTAATTTGGAAAGTGCCTTAAAAGAATATGGCACAAAGGTATATTATACTCACCCCTATTCTTCTTATGGAGTGAGTTACTAATGAACGTCATAATGGACTTATACGTCGATTTATTCCTAAGGGCAAAAATCAAAAACTTACCTAAATGGTACAATTGAAAGAGTTCAAAATTGGCTTGATAACCTGCCACGAAAATTATTAAGCTATAAAACACCAAAGAAATTTTTTCTTTGAAGAATTAACTAGGGTTTATTAAGCTCACATATAGCTTTTTATAGAGCTCACTTGGGATTTATAAGGGTAAAGCTTCACCTTCTACGCAGCCCTTGACAAATTCCTGCTTTTGCTTTGTTTCATTAATTAAAATGAGCTTAAGATTAAGTATGGTTTAAACTAAACCTATTCTACATGATTTTCACTAGGTGTTGCATTTAATATTGCAATTTAACTTCGAGAGATTTTTTGTTTGACTATTGACATAATAGAAAAAAGTGCGTAAAATAAATAGCATGCAAATATTTCTTATACGAAATATTATGGTGCAAATAGATTGAAAGGGGTGCAAGGATGAATGATATTACCAAAGGGATGAGAATAATTGAGCTTGTGAAGGATATAATGAAGGCTGTGAAAAAGATTAGCAGGCAGCAATTTGACAGCCTTGAGCTCACAGCACCGCAGGGTATGCTTCTGGGGCATTTGTGCAGGTATGGAAGGATGAAGGTAAGCGATTTGAGCCAGAAGATGGGGCTGACAAACAGCACTGTTTCGGGGATAATTGACAGGCTTGAAAAGCAGGGGATGGTTAAAAGAGTAAGAAGCCAGGAAGATAGAAGAGTTGTGTATGTTGAGATTATGCCAGAGGTTAAAGGGGCATTTGAGAAAAATTTTAAAGACATGGAGAGAAAATTTGAGGAGATACTCTCAAGAGCAGATGAAGAAGAAATAAATACAATACTGACAGGGCTTGAAACTTTGAAAAAGGTTCTTGAAAGATATACAAAGCATTAAAAATATTAAAAAACCAAATTCTAAAGAAGGTGATGTGGCTTGGCAAAAATTATTGGATATATCAAACCATATATTGCACTTTTGTTCATGGCTATATTCTTTGTAGTTGTTCAGGCTATGAGCGATCTGGCACTTCCGGATTATATGTCAATTATTGTTAACAAAGGTATCCAGCAGGGCGGGATTGTCAATGCAGTGCCTGAAGTGATACGAAAGGACAGGATGGATAAGCTTTTGATATTTGTATCGGACAGTGAAAAGGAAATGATTTTGGACAGCTACAGACTCATTGATAGCTCAAGCAAAGACTACCAGAAGTATTTAAAAAAGTATCCGGTGCTGAAAAAAGAAGCTGTGTATGTACTGAAAAATGTTGATAAGCAAAGGATAGATAAGATGAATATACCAATGGCAAAAGCCCTTCTGACAGTTGCGGGGATTGAAAAGGCAAAGAAAAACGCCAAAAATGGTGTGATTGAATTTAACGGAAGGCAGATACCGGCAAATGTAGACCTTTTTATGATTCTTTCAAAGCTGCCAGAAGAGCAGAGATCCAGAATTGAAGATGAGATAAACAAAAAGTTCTCGGCACTGGGCGATAGCATGATTGTGCAGGCGGCAGCTGCAGTTGTGAAAGATGAGTACAAAGAGGTCGGGGTTGACACAGCAGCTTTGCAAACGAGGTATATTCTTCATATGGGGCTTTTGATGTTTTTGATAACAATTTTGAGTGCATTTTCAACTGTGATGGTAGCATTTTTTGGTTCAAAAGTGGCAGCGGGTGTTGCAAGAGATCTGAGAAAGGACCTTTTCACAAGAGTGGAGAGTTTCTCAATAGCTGAGTTTGAAAAGTTTTCAACAGCTTCTTTGATAACAAGGACAACAAACGACGTTATGCAGATACAGATGCTATTTTTGATAATGATAAGAATGGTGTTCTATGCCCCTGTGATGGGCGTTGGTGGTATATTCAAGGCACTTGCAAAGAGCCATTCTATGTCGTGGATTATAGCTCTGGCGGTTGGTATTTTGATTTGCCTGATTGCTGTTCTTTACAGGGTGGCAATGCCAAAGTTTAAACTTATGCAAAAGCTGATCGACAGGCTGAACCTTGTTGCAAGGGAAAACCTCTCAGGTATTATGGTTGTCAGAGCATTCAACAGTGAGGAGTTTGAAGAGAAGCGATTTGACGATGCCAACAGAGATTTGACAAAAGTAGGGCTTTTTGTAAACAGGACAATGGCAGTTCTGTTTCCTACAATGATGTTTATAATGAACTCGGTAACCCTTTTGATAGTATGGGTTGGGGCTCACCAGATTCAAAATTCAAGCATGCAGGTTGGCGATATGCTGGCTTTCATGCAGTACTCAATCCAGATTATATTCGCATTTTTGATGATGTCCGCGCTATTTATCATGATACCAAGGGCTTCTGTTTCTGCAGAGCGTATTGCTGAGGTGCTGTCAACAGAACCTTCCATAAAAGATCCACAGAATCCAAAGAGCTTTGATGAGAGCAAAAAAGGCATGGTTGAGTTCAGGAATGTCTCGTTTAAATACCCGGGTGCAGAGGAGTATGTGCTCAAAAACATAAGCTTTACAATTTTACCCGGGCAACAGGTTGGAATAATCGGCTGCACAGGCTCAGGGAAGAGCACGCTTGTGAACCTGATTATGAGATTTTACGATGCAACAGAAGGTCAGGTTCTGGTTGACGGTGTGGATGTCAGAGAAGTAAGACAGGCAAATTTGAGAAAGAAAATAGGCTATGTTCCACAAAAAAGCTGGCTTTTCAGCGGCACTATAAAGTCGAATCTGAAATATGGCAGGGATGATGCAACAGATGAAGAGATTGTAGAGGCAGCAGAGATTGCCCAGGCGCTTGAGTTTATAGAGGAAAAGCCAGACAGGTTTGACACAGAGATTGCCCAGGGCGGCACAAATGTGTCAGGCGGGCAAAAGCAAAGACTTTCTATTGCAAGGGCTCTTGTTAAAAAGCCCGAGATTTACATCTTTGATGAAAGCTTTTCGGCTCTTGACTTTAGAACGGAGCTTGCCCTGAGAAGGAAACTCAGAGAAAGGCTGAAAGATGCAACTGTCATTATGGTTTCGCAAAGGGTTGCCACTATGATGCATGCCGACAGGATTATAGTGCTGGATGATGGGGAACTTGTTGGAATAGGCACACATGAAGAGCTTATGAAAACATGTCCTACCTACAGAGAAATAGCTCTATCACAGCTACCGGAGGAGGAAATTGTTCATGAGTAGGGAGCAAAACATCAGTCAAAGACCTTTGCATACAGGACCCCGAAGAGGTTTTGGTTATGGACCTGGACCGCGTGGTTTTGTCCCGGGTGAGAAAGCCAAGGATTTTAAGGGGACAATGAAAAAGCTCATTGGATATCTTTCTGATTATAAACTTTCTTTGATTTTTGTATTGATTCTGGCAATTTCAAGCACTGCATTTTCAATTGCAGGACCAAAGATACTTTCAAAGGCGATTACAAAGATTTTTGAAGGCGTTATGAGCAGGATAACAGGGCAGGGCAATGGCATAGATTTTGAATATGTGGGCAGGATTTTGATCATCCTGCTTGCTCTGTATGTTATAAGCAGCCTCTTTGGATACCTTCAGGGCTGGATTATGTCTGGTATTACCATGAAGGTTACCTACAGATTCAGGAAAGAGATTTCAGAAAAGATAAACAGACTTCCGCTTAAGTATTTTGAAAGCACTAACCAGGGCGAAATCCTGTCAAGGATTACAAACGATGTTGATACAATCACACAGACTCTCAACCAGAGCATGACACAGATAATTACCTCTGTCACAATGGTAATTGGTGTATTTATAATGATGCTCAGCATAAACTGGCTGATGACACTGGTTGCACTTTTGATTATACCGGTATCTTCAATGGTTATTATGTTTATAATAAAGAAATCTCAAAAATACTTCAAACAGCAGCAGGACTATCTCGGGCATCTAAACGGTCATATAGAAGAGATGTATGGCGGGCATCATATAGTCAAAGCCTTTAATAGAGAGCAAAAAAGTATAGAGAAGTTTGAAAAGCTAAATAGCACACTCTACAGCGCTGCATGGAAGTCGCAGTTTTTAACCGGTGTTATGATGCCGCTTATGAACGTTATAGGGAATCTTGGCTATGTGGCAGTGACTGTGCTTGGTAGCTGGCTTGTTGTAAAAAACAGGATTGAAGTTGGTGACATTCAGGCATTTATCCAGTATATAAGGTTATTTACCCAGCCAATTGCCCAGATTGCAAATATCTCAAATATCCTGCAGCAGACTGCTGCATGTGCCGAAAGGGTATTCGAATTTCTGGAAGAAGAGGAAGAGACACCTGATAATCCCAAGCAAATAGACCTTGAGAGTATAAAAGGTGATGTTGAATTCAGGAATGTCAGGTTTGGTTACAGACCGGATAAGACTGTCATAAACAATTTCTCTGCGAAGATAAAAGCAGGTCAGAAGGTTGCTATTGTTGGACCGACCGGTGCCGGTAAGACTACCATTGTAAAGCTTCTTATGAGGTTTTACGATGTGAATGACGGTGCTATTCTGATTGATGGGCATGATATAAGAGAATTTTCACGCAAAGACCTCAGGTCCTTATTTGGCATGGTTTTGCAGGACACATGGCTTTACAATGGAACCATTAAAGAGAATATAAAATACGGAAAGCCAGATGCAACAGATGATGAGGTAATAAGAGCAGCAAAGCTTGCGCACATAGACCATTATATAAGAACATTGCCGGATGGATATGACACAGTTTTGAATGAAGAGACCACAAACATTTCCCAGGGACAGAAGCAGCTTCTGACAATTGCAAGGGCTATCCTTAAAAATCCCAGGATTTTGATTCTTGATGAGGCCACAAGCTCTGTTGATACACTGACAGAGCTGCAAATCCAGAAAGCAATGGACAATCTGATGAAGGGCAGGACCTCTTTTGTAATTGCCCACAGAATTTCTACAATAAGAGATGCTGATTTGATACTTGTCATGGACCATGGCGATATTGTGGAGATGGGCACACACAAAGAACTTCTCAAAAAAGGCGGATTTTACGCAAAGCTTTACTACAGCCAGTTTGAAAAAGAAGAGCTGGCAGGTTAAACAGAAAGCAAAAAAAAGGGGCTGATTTTTAAAATCAGCCCCTTTTTATCTTATTTTGTACTTCTTCAGCTTCTTTTCAAGCTCATCAACAAGCTTTTGCAATGACTGAGCTGAGTATTTCATTTCATTTATAGAATTGAGCTGATTTTCAACAGTAGCAGCAACTTCCTGGGATGCAGCGGCTGTCTCCTGTGAGACTGAAGATATGCTTTCAATTGCACGAATGACCGCATTTCTTGCCTCTTCCATTCTACTCAAAGCATCTTTTACTATCTGGGTCTTTTGAACAATCTCATTGATTTCATCCGAGATTTTTGCAAAAGACTGCTGGGAATCAATCACAGCATCTTTCTGACCGAGTGCTGCTGCCTTGATCTCGTCAATAATCCTGATTGTATTTTCTGTCTCACCCAGGATGACATCCACTATAGAATTTATCTCATCCGCAGCTTTTTTGCTCTGGTCAGCAAGCTTTCGCACCTCATCAGCAACAACAGCAAAACCTTTGCCCGCCTCGCCCGCTCTTGCCGCCTCAATTGCAGCGTTCAAAGCCAGAAGGTTTGTCTGCTCGGCGATTGTATTTATTACCTCAACAAAGTTGGATATTGTTTTAATTCTGTCAATAAATGAGAGTATGGTCCCAATTACCTTTTCAGCTGTCTCAACAGCAAGTTCGCTTTTCTCTCTCAAAGCACTCATCTTTTCAATTCCTTCTCTGTTAAGAAGGTCAATCTTATTTGTCTCCTCTACAACCGCATTGTAGCTGTCTGACACAGCATTTATCTGGTCAGATAGGTTGTTTACAAGCAAAACTCCATGCTGAGCTTCTTCTGCCTGCTGGGATGCACCTTTTGCGATCTCTTCAACCGTCTTTGAAATCTCTTCGATTGCCGCAGCAGCTTCTTCGGAGGTCTTTGTGACTTTTTTGGATGCTCCAACTATAGCATTTGACAGATTGAAAAAGTCTTCAATCAAAAGTTTTATGTCAGATAGAACTATATTTACGCTTGATGCAACTCTCTGAATGTTTCCAAATTCTTTGGAAGCTATGAGCTTGCTATAGTCGCCATTTTTAATCTCTTCTAAGACCTTTTCAAGCTTTGCAATCATTTTGTTCATCTCATAGCGAATCATAAAGGCGGTTATAGCAAGAGTAAGAATGAAAGTGATTGTGGCAACAGCAACGCCCGTGAATTTTAACTTTGATGGCAGCAAGATTGCAAGCAGAATGTCAAGGATAATTATAAACGCAAGAGCCACGTATGTAAGGCTTATAACTCCTTTTTTTACAGTTCCATTTTCATTTCCTCTTGGTGACATTCACTTCACTCCTTTATAGCACAAATTTCTTCTTTATACCATCTATTATAATACAAGATGTTAACTTTTTGCTAATATTTCTTTCAAAAAAATTGTTTTTGGCGTTTAAATGACAATTAAAAAATACTACTATAAAAGAGTGTAAATAAACAGATGTGCCTTTTCAAACAATAAAAGAAGCGGAACTATCCATAATTCTGGCTGGATAGTCCCGCTTTTTGATACATGCTTACTCGTATCTCAGCGCGACAATTGGGTCAAGCTTTGCAGCCCTTTTTGCAGGATAGATTCCAAAGAAGATTCCAACTGCTGAGGAGAATATAAACGCAATCAGTATGGTCTTGAGTGACACAACCGGTGTTATTTGTATAAACGGTCCGGCTATGTTTGCCAGAAGATATCCCAAAAATGTTCCGATAGCACCGCCAATCAGAGAGATTAAAAGAGCCTCTATTAAAAACTGAATCAGGATATCTCTCTGTGTTGCGCCGATTGCCTTTCTTATGCCAATCTCGCGTGTCCTTTCTGTAACAGACACAAGCATAATGTTCATCACACCAATGCCACCCACAAGAAGCGATATTGCAGCAATTGCGCTCATGATTGTTGTAAATATTCCCAGGATTCGATTAAACTGCTCCATAAAAGCCACAAAGTTTTCTGTTTTATACTTGTCTTTGTTATGATGCCTTGCCTCTAAAATTCTCACAGCTTGGCTTGATGCCTCATCAAGCTGGCTTGAGTCGTAAGTCATGACATATATATTGGAAATATTAACATCTTCAAAAATCTTCTGGGCATAGGTTATTGGCAGTGCAGCAATTACAGGGAACTGGTCAGAAGCAGAGCCGCCCAGAATCTTAAAATTACCACTGTCAATCACACCTATTATCTTTGCTGTGTCAAAAGAAGAAAAACTGCCAACCTTTATGGTCTTTCCAACACAGTCTTCATAGCCAAAAAGCTCTTTTGCCGAGTCTCTGTCAATTAAAACAACATTTCTGCCCTGCAATATGTCCTTTTCATTGAAAAACCTTCCATATACAACCTTCAAATTTGACACATTTCCATAGTCAAAATCGGTTGCAATGAAAATGGATCTTTTTGTCTTATTTTCAGTTCTGACAAGTCCAAACTTCTGTGCAACCGGTGCAGCGTATTTGACAGCAGGGATTCTTTTTCTTATCATTTCAACATCCTTGATGGTAAATCTATCACTTTCTGTAATGGCTACATCTGACCTTGTTCTGATTGAGAAGATATTCACACCAATCTTCTCAAACTCGCCCAGGATTGCTTTTTGACCGCCTTCGCCAAGAGACATGATTGTTATAACAGAGGCAATACCAATTATTATTCCAAGCATTGTTAAAAAGGTTCTGAGTTTGTTTGAAAATATACTTTTTACAGCAACTTTGACAAGCTCTGAAATGTACATCCTTTGTTCACACCTTTTCAAATGGTTTTTTAATATGTTATTCTTTCTGCAACAGGACTATCCTCGATAATCATGCCGTCTCTGATTCTGATAATTCTCTTTGCGTGCTTTGCAATATCCTGTTCGTGTGTCACCATAATAATTGTTGTGCCGGTTTTGTTTAGCTCATAGAATATCTTCATGATTTCAATGCTTGAATTTGTGTCAAGGTTTCCTGTTGGCTCGTCTGCAAGCAAAAAAGAAGGGTTCATCACAATTGCACGTGCAATTGCAACTCTTTGCTGCTGTCCACCTGAAAGCTCATTTGGTCTGTGATACAGTCTATCACTCAATCCTACTTTTTCCAGTGCACTGAGTGCTCTTTGACGTCTTTCTTTTGGTGGTATTCTGGCATACAGCATGGGAAGCTCTACATTCTCAAGTGCATTCAGCTTGCTCAGAAGGTTAAACGACTGAAATACAAAACCTATCTGGCTGTTTCTAATTCTTGCAAGCTCTACATCTGACAGGTTTGAAACCTCTACATTGTTAAGCTTATATACACCGGATGTGGGTCTGTCTAACAGTCCAATTATATTCATCAGTGTTGATTTGCCTGAACCTGATGGACCGATTATTGCAACATATTCGCCTTTTTCAACTGTGAGTGTTATCCCCTTTAACACTTCAAGCTCAATCTTCCCTAAGTTATACACCTTTCTGATGTCTTTTAGTTCAATCATCTTATTATTCGCTCCCTTTTACCCTGACTTTTGTGCCATCCTGGATTGAACTGTTTGGATTTAAGATTACTTCTTCCCCGACATTTACACCATCTAAAATCTCGGTTTCCAGATCAGAAGAAAGCCCCAATTTTACCTCTCTTTGCTTTGCAACATTATTTTCAACCACATAAACATAGCTTTTGCCGCTTTTGTCTGTGACAATTGCCTCTGATGGAACTTTTACTACATCCTTTTTCTCACCCGTTTTTATATCCACATCCACATTAAACCCGGGTTTGATTGTCCCATCGTTATTCAGTATGTCAACATACACTTTTACAACATTTTCAGAACCTGTTTGTGTTAATAGCTTTGTTGCAGCAGGCGCAACCTGTTTCACAACCCCGTCAAATGTCCTGTTGCCAAACCTTATATATGCTTTTTGCCCTTCCTTTATGTTTATGGCATCATACTGATTGACATTGAGAACAATCTGAAGATTATCAGGGTCTTCAACCGTCACAGCAGGAAGCTGTGCAGAGGCAAAATAATTCCCCTCTTTTGCATTTATCGCCGTCACAATTCCATCAATTTCTGCTTTCACATACCTTTGCTGCTTGTCCATTGACTGCTTTATACTTTTAAGATTGAGCTCTGCAATCTCAACCTGCTTTTGCTGAAGCTTTATCTGGTCGTCGATGTTGCTGAGGCTTGAAGAAGACTGAAGTTGACTCTGTAAAGAAAAAATCATGTTTGACTGCAGGGGAAACTGCTGGGCATTGGAAGATGCAGGCATATTTGCAGCACTGGATTTTGACTGCTGCAAAGGCTGATTATTGGCTGCTGAAGAGTTTTCTTTTAATTTCTTTAATGACTCAAGTTGTAGCTTTGCCATCTCAAGCTGTTTCTGGGCAATCTGGTACTGATAGGTCAAATCCTGAGTCTCAAGTTCCAGAAGTTTGTCTCCTTTTCTTACTCTTTTGCCAATTTCAACATACACCTTTAAAACCTTTGTGGGTGAGATGATGTAGTAATCCTGTTTTGACTTTGACTCAGCATCACCGTTGGTTGAGAAAAGTGATACAATATCACCTTTTTCTACCTTTGCAGTTTTGACTTCAATTGTAGACAGAGCCTGTTTGTTTCGAACAGAAATTGCATACACAGCTGACACCAGGATAGCCAGGATGAAAACTGATACAATTATTCCTTTTAAAGACCTTTTCATCGAAGACTCACCGTCCTTTTTTGAATATTTTCAGAGTGCCTCATTGATTTTTTGAATAATCTTTATAAGCAAGCTTATTTCCTCGTGAGATAGGTTTTTCAGCACAGGTTCTAAAACCCTTGTTCTAAAGTCTGTCACCTTTTTAACCATATTTTTACCCTTTTCTGTAAGAAAAACTTGAAGCTTCCTTCTATCCTGGTTATCCGGCTCTCTATTTACAATTCCTTTTTCAACAAGCCTGTCTACAATTCCTGTCAGAGTAGAAGGGGATATGCCAAGCTCCTTTGCAATGTCTTTCATGGTCATAGGCTGTGAGTTTTCGCTTAAAACCATTATCACCTGCTGCTCACCAAACGTTAAAACATCCTCGCAGTCAAAAAACTCTTCTATCTTGAGCCTGCTGTTAAGTTTTCTTCTTATTGCTCTGAGCATTTCGTAGATAGCTTTTTCTTCACATTTATTTTCCACTTAATTAGCCCCCAAAAATTTTAAAACACAAATATTTTATATACGAAATATTATACAACCAAATTAAATTTGTCAATAGCTTATTTAATAACTTATTGAAGAAATTGAAGTTTTACTGACAAAGTAGATATACTTAAGGTAAAGGTTTGATTGAGTTGTATAACACCAAAGGATTATGATTGTGATATAATCTAATTTGGGCATTTAGCAAAAATTTTAGGGTAATTGTTTACAAAGGTAAGTTTTTAACAGAAAGGAGAGATAAAAATAATGACAAAAACCAGAGTAGCGATAATGGGCTGTGGCAACATAGCGCCTGTGTATGTTAAAAATTTAAAAAGGTTTGGAATATTTGAGATTGTGGCATGTGCGGATGTAGATTTACAGAGAGCAAAAGGGCTATCATCGGAATTTTCAATAAAAGAAGCTGTTGAGCCAGACAGGGTGTATGATTTGGATGTAGATATAGTTGTCAACCTGACACCACCCCAGCATCATTACAACATCAACAAAAAGGTACTTGAAAGCGGTAAACACCTTTACAGCGAAAAACCTCTTTGCTCTACGGTGTATGAAGCAAAAGAAATTCTGGAGTTTGCCCAAAATAAAGGGTTGATAATTGGATGTGCTCCAGATACCTTTCTTGGTGCAAATATCCAGACGGCTAAAAAGCTTATCCAGGATGGCTGGATAGGGAAGCCGTTTGCAGCCAACTGTTTTGTAATGTATGGCGGACCGGAAAAGTGGCATCCAAATCCTCACTTTATTTTCAAAAAGTTTATGGGACCTCTGTTTGACATAGGTCCATATTGCCTGACTGCACTTGTGTTCTTGCTGGGCTCTGTGAAAAAGGTATCTGCAATGGGCAAGATTACTTTCAATGAAAGACTTGTTACATCTGAGCCTCACAGGGGCGAAAAAATTGTGGTTGAAATGCCAACGTATGTGACGGCAAAAATCTTGTTTGAAGATGACATAATTGGAAATGTAACTGTGTCGTATGATGTGCCGGCAACAAATCTTCGTGGAATAGAAATATATGGAGAAGAAGGTACATTGATTGTTCCTGACCCCAACTTCTTTGACTATGGCAGAGTGCTTTTGAAAAGACATGATGATCAGGAGTTTAAAGAAGTGCCTGTAATAAACCCGTTCAATTACGACAATTTAAGGGGGCTTGGGATACTTGACATGGCGCTTGCGATAAGGCTCAAAACTCCACTCAGAGCATCCGGAAGCTTAGCCTTTCATGTTTTGGAAACACTTTTTGCAATATATACTTCTCTGCAGGAGGAAAGATTTGTGGATGTCCAGAGCAAAGCGCCCGATGTTCCTCTTTTGGATATGAAGCTTTTGAGAGAAGTTTTATGTATATAGACAAATTCTACTTTTATTTTAATAAATTCATACAAAACCCAATAAATATTTTTTATAATGAGGCTTTTTCTAATATTGTTTTCAATCCTGACTCAGGCAATTGGTGGTGATATTAATAAGATCTCAACTGTATTGTTTTCTGCACCAAAAAACGCTTTGCAGATATTTATAACAATAGCATGTTCCATAATCCTCTGGTCGGGCTTTTTGAGGGTTGCTCAGGACTCGGGCTTGATTGAAATGCTGGAAAGGCTTTTGAAACCTGTTTTAAAACTCCTTTTTAAAACAAAAAATGAAGAAGCATTCAAGTGGATGTCAGCAAATATTATTGCCAATCTTCTGGGGCTTGGGAATGCTGCAACACCGGCAGGGATCAAAGCGATGCAGGAGCTTTCAAGAGAAGCTTATAAAGACTTTGCCACCGATGATATGATTCTGTTTGTGATATTAAATACGTGCTCGATTCAGCTTATTCCAACAACAATGATTCTGCTAAGACAGGAATATGGCTCAAAAGACCCTGCCGCTGTTGTTTTTCCAGTGCTTTTTGTGTCCCTTATCGGGCTTTTTTTGGAACAATAGCATGTAAAATCCTGTCAAAGGTGATAAGATGATGGAAACATTTTCTGATTTGATAATAGTAGCTTTTATTGTCTCTGTCCTTGTATTTTCGATATTTCACTCAAATGACAGTTTCAAAAGTTTTGTTGAGGGTGTAAAAGATGGTATCAGGGTTTCAATAAGGATATTTCCCAGTGTATTTGCGCTGATTTTAGCTGTTGAGATGTTTACAAAAACAGAGGCACTGAACATCCTTATTGGGCTAATTGGACCTGTTTTAAGTTAGGCGGGAATATTCAAGGAGGCAACCGGGCTTTTAATAATAAAACCATTTTCATCAAGTGATTCTTACGCGGTATTAAAAGATATTTTCTCTAAATATGGTCCAGATTCAAAGATAGGAATATACTCTTCCATTATCTGTGCATCAACAGAAACCCTTTTTTATGTTATAACAACATACCTTGCCCAGACAAAAGTGAAGAAGACTGGATATTTGATCTCTGTGGCGGTTCTGGTAGATGTGGTTGTGCTGCTTGTAGCAGCATTTTTGGTAAAGAGTAGCTTTAGCTAAAAAAATAAGGCTGCTGCTTTTTTGCCCCAAAAAAGCAAATTCACAGCAGCCAAAAGCACTCATAGGTTTTACCCGTTTTTTATGCAGCACCCTGAACAAGCTTTTTAGCAAGCTCAGCGGCAGATGCTGCATCAGGTGCGTACCCGTCAGCTCCAATACTCTTGGCAAAGCTATCTGTCACAGGCGCACCACCAACAATCACCTTTACCTTGTCCCTCAATCCCTCTTGAGTTAGCTTCTCAATAGTCACCTTCATATTGGGCATGGTGGTTGTCAAAAGTGCTGACATTGCGACAACCTGTGGCAGGTAGACTTTCACCGCCTCGCAGAACTTCTCGGGCGAAACATCCACACCAAGGTCTATTACCTCAAGTCCCGCTCCTGTCATCATCATTGCAACCAGGTTCTTGCCAATGTCATGCAAATCGCCTTTTACAGTGCCGATTACAACCCTGCCAATTGGCTTTACGCCTGTTTCTGTCAGGATTGGCTTTAAGACTTCCAGTGCTGCTTTCATTGCGCGAGCTGCAATCAGGACTTCCGGCACGTATATCTCATTGTTTTTGAACTTTTCACCAACAACTGCCATTGCAGAAATCAAAGCACCGTTTAGAATTTCCTCGGCAGAAAGCCCCATTGAAAGTGCTTCTTTTACTTTTTCCGGTGCCAGTTTTGCATTTCCCTTCTGTATAAGCTGGGAGATTTCATTTAATATTTCCATTTAAAATCGCCTCCTTCAAAAATCAGATGTTAATATACTATAACTTGCAAGTCCAAATGGCAAGATAGCAAATTTCAATCGTTAACCATATCATTTCAGCCTTTTTATTTTTTAAGACTTAACACCTTTTGGACCTCATCAGGACTCAAAATTTGCGGCTGACCAATCTGGCTTGACAGGAATAAAATCTTTGCCCAGAACTCAACAATTTCAAGCTTGTAAAAAGCCATCTCCAGATCCCTGTCATATGTCAAAACCCCATGGTTTGAAAGAAGTATTGCATCATAGTCCTTTACAAAAGGTGAGATTGACTCCGGAACCTCAACTGTTGATGGAGTTGCAAATGGCGCAACAGGGATATATCCGCCAAATATAAAAACAGATTCTGCTAAAATTGGCTTGTCGAGGGGTTTTCTCAGCACTGCAAATGTTGTTGCAAAAGGCGAGTGTGCATGCACGCATGCATTTACATCTTCTCTTTCACGATAGACTTTAAGATGCATCTTTATCTCGGATGATGGTTTAAACTCAGTTTTCTCAATGACATTCCCGTCAATATCAATTACAACAAGCATATCTTCTTTCAAAAATCCTTTGGAGACTCCTGATGGAGTTGTAATTATTGTATTTTCATCAACTCTTACCGAGATATTTCCATCAGGTCCGCTTATATAACCTCTCTTGTACATAATCCTTCCAATCCTGCAGATTTGAGATTTGATAAGCTCAAGATTTTTCATTGATTCAATCACCTTCCCCGGCAAATTTATTGATGATTGTTTTATTTTGATTTTTTGTACCATTTTATTTTATAATTTTTTATTTGGTTTGAAAATACCCGGATTTGACATATTAATTCCCTAAAAGCTCTACTTTCAAAATTCTTGTGCAAACATTTGCATTATCAATTGAAAAATGATAGAATAAAATTCAATGTTATTATTAAAAAAATTTTATAAAGGAGTGTGCGAAAGCTTTGGAAGTCATTCACAATCAATTGCATGATATATTTGCACTGGAAAAAGAAAGATTTTTAATTCGGCTGTGGGTAAAAAGAGGGTTTGCAAAAGAGATATATCTCATATTTTCGGACAGATATGAGAGAGAAAAGATTCAAAAGCTGAAGATGGACTTTTATATGGAAGTTGGAGAGTACGAGGTATATCAGGCTGAGTTTTTTGCAGCAACACCGCGGCTTGGATATGAATTTCTGATAAAGCTTTTTGACGGGGGATTTAAAATTTACAACCAGTTCGGTCTTCAGGATGATGAAGAGGACTATTTCGGGTATTTTCATTTTCCCTATGCAAATCCATCGGATATATTTGAAAAGCCACAGTGGTTGGAAAAAACGGTTGTGTATGAAATCTTTCCTGACAGGTTTGCAAGGGATATAACGAAAAAGAGTGCAAAAGAGCTTTTTCCCTGGGACTATTGCAAATGGGAAAGACCGGGAAGCGAGGTGTTTCTTGGTGGAAATTTTGCGGGGATTAAAGGTAAGATTGACTATTTTAAAGAACTTGGCGTAAATGCCATCTACTTTACACCTATTTTTAAATCAAGCTCGAGTCACAGATACAATGTTGATGATTACTTTGATGTTGACCCTCTTTTGGGAACAAAAGAGGAGTTCAAAGAGCTGGTTGAGACTTTGCACAAAAATGGAATAAGGGTTATCCTGGATATGGTGTTTAACCACACAGGGACAGGCTTTTTTGCATTTCAGGATGTGATAAAACATGGAAGGGATTCAAAGTATTTTGACTGGTACAATATAAAAGACCTGCCGGTGGATATCCAGAAAGGAAATTACGAGACGTTTGCAACCGGTGTTAACAGTATGCCAAGGATTGACACTTCAAAAAAAGAAGTTCAGGATTTTTTCTTAGGTGTGCTGAAATACTGGCTTTTGGAGTTTGACGTTGATGGTTTCAGGTTTGATGTTGCAAACGAGCTTGATAAAAATTTTTTGAGAAGGATAAGATTTGAGCTGAAGAGCATAAAAAAAGATATCTGGCTTATTGGTGAGGTTATGCACAGAAGTGAAAGTTTTCTTCTGGGCGATATGTTTGATGGAGTTATGAATTATTTTTCATGGGAGGTTTTTTTGAGATTTTTACTGGGTAAATATAAAGCAGAAGATGCTGCAAAGATTCTGGCAGAGTACAGGCTAAAGTTCAATCCAAGACTTTTTTCATGCCAGCTGAATCTTATTGGGAGTCACGATACTAAAAGAGTTTTAAACGCTGTTTTGAAGAATAAGAAATTAGCAATGCTTGCCTGCGTGTATAATCTTACATATCAGGGCGTGCCAATGATTTACTATGGAGATGAAGTTGGCATGGAAGGAGAGCATGACCCTGACTGCAGAAGGGGGATGGTATGGGAGGAAGAAAGGTGGGACAGGGAAGTTTTTGAACTTTACAGGAAACTGATAAACCTTAAACGTACATCAAAAGCATTGAATGCGGACCATGTTAAAGAAGGCTTTTTGGGAGATATTATGTACTTTGAAAAAAGGATGGATGATGAGATAATCTATGTTTTTTTCAATCCATTCAGAAGTTCACAAAAGGTAAAACTTTTTGACCCGGGATTTGTGGGTAAAGATCTCACATTTTTCAGGTCAGAAAAAAGGATAAAATGTTTTTCTGTAAAATGTGAATTTGATATTTTACCCGAGGATTTTGAGATTTTGATTGTTAGATAAAGGGTAGACAGGATTGACAAAAGGTAGTTGACAGTGCAGAAAAAGTGTTGTATAATATCTTCAAAAGGCAAACGATTGCACAATTAATTCAAAGGGGGATATTTAAAAGATGAAAAAAAAGGAGCCCATAGGTTATGCGTATCTTGCACCGGCTCTAATTTCTATGGCTGTGCTTTCGTTCTTTCCTATTGCAATGACTGTGTATTATGCCTTCACAAATTTTAACCTGAACCACTTAGAAGATTACAGGTTTGTGGGCTTCAAGAACTTTGTGGATATTTTAACAGGACCGTTTAAAGAGGTTTTTGGTCCAACATTTGCATGGACATTTTCTTTTGCATTAATAACCGTTTTGATTAACTTCTCGGCAGGACTTTTGCTCGCCGTCCTTCTTAACAACAAGTTTATGAAAGAGACAAATATCTACAGAGCAATACTTATCATCCCGTGGGCAATCCCGGGGACAATTGCAGCTCTTGCATGGCAGGGACTTTTGAACGAGGAATACGGTGCAATTAATATGGTGCTGAGAACATTGCATTTGAGCCCTGTGCCATGGTCAACTGACCCTTTCTGGGCAAAAATAGGAATATTTATTGTGAATCTCTGGCTTAGCTATCCTTTTATGATGAACGCTTGCCTGGGTGCGCTTCAATCAATTCCCACAGAACTTTATGAGGTTGCGGAAATTGATGGTGCAGGCTGGTTTACGAAGCTATTCAAAATAACAATACCAATGATTGTTCCTGCTGCGCTGCCCATTGTAATATCATCGTTTGCATATTCGTTTAACAACTTCAACGTGGTCTACCTTGTAACAGGTGGTGGACCTGCACGGCTTGACACTCAATTTGCCGGGCATACAGACCTTTTGGTTTCGGTAACCTATAAACTTACCATGCAGTTTTACAGATATGACTTAGCATCTGCCATGTCCATAATAATCTTCTTCATTGTTGGGACAATTTCACTTATAAATATGAAACTTACACGTGCGTTTGAAGGTGGTGTTAAGTAATGGTGGGCAGAGAATATATGACAACCCGTGATGTGGTTGTATTATGGGTATCAAGGGTTATAATCTGGGTTGCTGTACTGCTTTCTCTCTTGCCGACGTGGTTTATTATTGTTGCATCGCTGTCAAAAGGTGGGGCGTTCTTTCAGTCATCGTTTTTCCCGAGAGAGGTTACATTTGAAAATTACATTGAGCTGTTTAGAAGAAAGAGCAGCCCCTCTCAAACACTTCCTGACTTTGTATTGTGGGTGAAAAACAGCTTGATAGTTTGCTTTGGTGTTGCATTTTTGCAAATTTTCATGACTGCCCCGGCTGCATATGCATTTTCAAGAATTAACTTTGTTGGCAGGAAAAATGGTTTGAAAGTGCTTCTGATACTCCAGATGTTCCCGACATTTATGGCAATGCCGGCAATCTATGGACTTTTAGTGAAATTCAATCTTCTTGATAACCTGTTTGCGCTGATTCTGGTTTTAGCAGGTGGCTCTGCGTTTAACATCTGGCTTTTGAAAGGCAATATGGACCAGATTCCGTATGAGATTGACGAGGCAGCAATAATTGACGGTGCAAACCATTTTCTTATATTCAGAAAGATAATTCTACCTCTCACAGCACCTATGCTTGCTGTTATGTTCATATGGAGCTTTAATGGAGTGTTCAATGAGTTTTTGCTATCAAGCCTTATTTTGCAATCGCCTGAAAATGCAACTGTGCCAATAGGTTTGAGAAATTTTATAAACAACCAGTTTTCAGCTAACTGGCCGATGTTCTCGGCTGCATCAATCTTAGCATCACTGCCAATAGTAATTATCTACATGGCTTTGCAAAAACAGATTCAAAGCGGACTTGCAGCCGGCGCTGTAAAGGGTTAAAGATAGATATTTGTATTTTCAATATACTGCAAAAAAATCCAGTTTACAGGAGGTATGACAATGAAAAAATTACCAACGGTTGCGTATTTTAGTATGGAATTCGGGCTTGACTCAAACTTCAAAATCTATGCGGGTGGTCTTGGCATTCTGGCAGGTGACTATTTGAAAGCTGCAAAGGATCTTGGATATCCTGTTGTTGGTGTAGGTATTTTGTGGAAGCAGGGATATAATAAGCAGATTGTCACACAGGAGTACGGGGTTATTGATGCGTTTCCTATATACAGATATGACTTTTTGAAAGACACAGGTGTTAAGGTGAAGGTTAGGATCAGAAACAGAGATGTGTACTGCAAGGTTTGGAAGGTTGACAGCTTCAACAATGCAGTTCTTTATCTTCTTGACACAGACCTTCCTGAAAATGGTGACAGGTGGATAACAGGTCAGCTTTATGGCTGGTTTGGAGAAGAAAGAGTAGCACAGGAGATGGTTCTGGGTATTGGCGGTGTTAGGGCATTAAAAAAGCTTGGCATCAAAGTTGATGTTTATCATTTCAATGAGGGACATGCTGTATTTGCAGGACTTGAACTTGTAAGGGAGTATATGGAAGAAAAAGGTCTTACGTTTGAAGATGCTCTGAAAGAGGCAAGAAAGAAAATTGTATTTACAACACATACACCTGTTGAAGCGGGCAATGAGACACATCCTTTGAGACTTCTTATGTACATGGGTGCAAACTTGAATTTGACAGAAGAGCAGCTTGTTTACATTGGTGGAAGTCCATTTAACATGACCGTTGCTGCTTTGAGGCTTGCAAGAATTTCAAATGCTGTATCTGACCTTCACAGGGTTACTGCAAACGCTATGTGGGCAGGCGTTGACAGAAGAAGTGAGATTATAGGGATCACAAACGGTGTTCATGTTGGAACATGGGCAGACCAAAGAATACTTTCTGCACGGAATAATCCTCAAAAGCTCTGGGAGACACACTGCAATCTCAAAAAAGAACTTTTAGACTTTGTTGAAAGAAGGACTGGTATAAGACTAAAAGAAGATGTTCTGACAATAGGTTTTGCAAGAAGAGCAGCACCATATAAGCGAAGCGACCTTATTTTCAGAGACAAAGAAGCAGCAGATAAAATGTTTGAAAATGATATTCAGATAATCTTTGCCGGCAAGAGCCATCCTCTTGATGACACAGGCAAGGAGATTGTCAACAACATCATTGCAATGACAAAGAAGTACCCGGGCAAGGTTGTCTTCCTTGAAGACTATGACATGGAAATAGGCGCAATGCTTACCCGCGGTTGTGATATATGGCTCAACAATCCGAGAAGACCGCTTGAGGCCTGTGGCACATCCGGTATGAAAGCTGCAATGAATGGTGTTTTGAATGTCTCAACTTTAGATGGATGGTGGCCCGAGGCTTGTCAGCACGGAATCAATGGGTGGCAGATAGGAGATGGGTTTGAGTCAAAGGATGAGAAGTTGCAGGATGAAAATGACCTTAAAAGCCTTGTAAATGTTATGCAAACAGAGGTTATTCCAACATACTATAAAAACAGAGATAAGTGGATTGAGATGATGCAAAATAGTATCAACTCCACAATTGAAAAGTTTTCGGCTGAAAGAATGGTAAAGGAGTACTATGAGAAAATGTATATTCCAAAACACCTCAAGGGCTGATAGGTTATGGCTACAATAAAGGAGATAGCAAAGGAGGCAAATGTCTCACCTTCAACTGTTTCAAGAGTTCTCTCTGGCAGTAAAAAAATCAGTCCTGAAACAACAAAGAGGGTTTTAGAGGCTATAAAAAAGCTCGGGTATGTTCCAAACGCAAATGCCAAGGGGCTTGTAAAAAAGAAGTCATTTACAGTCGGGATCTTTGTGCCAGCAAGTCCCGACTCTCCCTTTTTAAATTTCTTTTTTGATCAGATATTGACAAGTATTTGTTCTGTGGTATACAGGTTTGAGTACGACATTCTATTTGCATACACCCAGGAAGAAAGGGAAGAAGACCTTTTAAAGAGGCTTGTGGAGAGTAAAAAGGTTGATGGTTTTATACTTCTTTCATCGCGCGAAGATGACTTTGCAATTGAGTATTTAAAGAAGATAGACTTTCCTTTTGTGGTTGTTGGAAGACCACGCGGGTATGAGAACTCGGTTAACTGGGTTGACAATGACAATGTAAAAGCAGGTTTTGACGCAACAGAGTATTTAATAGGACTCGGGCACAGGGACATTGCTTTCATTTGCGGGCCCAGCAATTTGATTGTCACGCAGGATAGACTAACAGGCTATAAAAAAGCACTGGAAGAACATTCTATTCAGTTTAGAAACTCCTATGTTCGATTTACAAGCCAAAAAAGTGCATATGAAGCTGCAATAGAGCTTCTTACTTTTGAAAACAGACCTACAGCAATTGTTTGCATGGACGATTTAATAGCAATTGAGGTTGTAAAGGCAGCAAGAAAGCTGGGCGTTGAGATAGCAAAAGAGGTTTCAATAATTTCATTTAACAACTCTGCAATAACAGAGATTCTAAGCCCGCCGCTTACCACAGTTGACATAGACATATCTAACATAGGTCACTCGGCAGCTGAGCTTTTAATGATGGATTTGACTGAACCAAAGAAGACATACAAAAGACTGATTGTGCCTCATAAAATTGTTGAGAGACAGTCCTGTGCAAGCACCTAATCTTTATATTGTTTGCATTGATAAAAAGAAAAATATTAGCAGCCTGACAAAAATTTAAATTGATATTGACTTTTTTTAGAGTAAATTGTATAATATTATCGTCAAACGTTTGCACATAAAATATCAAATTCCAGAAGGAGGTTGTTTTAGTTATGAAATCTTTCAAAAAGTTTATGGTAATTGGGCTTGTATTGGTATTTTCGCTGGTGGTTTTGCTTCCATTTGGCAGCGGGTTTGCAACATCCAAAAAGCAACTTGTTGTATGGTCACACCTTACACAGAATGAAGTAAAAGCTCTTCAGCCACTTGCTGATGAATGGGGAAAGAAGAATGGCTATACTGTTAAGGTGATTTCAGATCAGGGTTCATTCCAGAGCTTCCAGACAGCTGCGATGAGCGGTAAAGGACCTGATATAATGTTTGGTATTCCACATGACAATCTGGGTACATTCTGGAAAGCAAAGTTGCTTGAACCTGTTCCAGCAAATCTTATTGACAGGAAAAACTTTGTTGCGATGTCTTTGGACGCTTGCTCATTTGATGGAAAGCTCTATGCTCTTCCAATTGCAATGGAGACATATGCACTCTTTTATAACACATCAAAAGTAAAAGAAGCTCCAAAGACAATGAGCCAGCTAATTACTCTGGCTAAGAAGTATGGATTTATGTATGATGTGAACAACTTCTACTTCAGCTTTGCATTCATAGCTCAAAATGGTGGTTATGTTTTCAAGAACAAAGGTGGCGCACTTGATCCAAATGACATTGGTCTTGCAAATAATGGTGCTATAAAAGGTTTGTCTTTGATTAGAGACTTTGTTTTGACCTACAAGTTCATGCCAAAGGATATCAGAGGCGATATTGCAAAAGGTAACTTCCAGAATGGCAAGATTGCATTTTATATCAGTGGTCCATGGGATGTTGGTGATTTTGTGAAGGCAAAAGTTCCATTTGCAGTTGCTCCACTACCAAAGACAGACGATGGTAAGCCAACACCTTCATTTGTTGGTGTTCAGTCAGCATTTGTATCAGCAAAGTCCAAGAATAAAGATGCAGCTTTCAAACTGTTGAAATATCTTGTTGAAGAGTCACAGGTTAAGGTATTGTTCAAGGTTGGAAGCAGAATTCCTGTTACAACAGGTGCGCTCAGCAATCCAGAAGTTAAGGCAGATAAGATTATGAGTGCATTCGCAGAGCAGGCAAAGGTAGGTATTCCAATGCCAAATATTCCAGAGATGCAAGCTGTGTGGGGACCTGCAGGGAATACACTTTCACTTGTAACAACAGGCAAGGCAACACCAAAGCAGGCAGCAGAGGCTATGGTAAAGCAAATCAAGCAGGGTATTGCTCAGATGCAATAATGTTTTTTTTAAGACAGAGAGCTAAAATGAGTCCTTATAAAGAGGCAGTGGAGATAAATCTACTGCCTCTTTTGTTTTTATTGCGATGCTTTTTTGCAATAATATATGTTTTGAAGTAGTTTTTTGATGTTTATTTTGAATGAAATATTAAACTTTTTAGTTATACTCTTATCAGGCTGGAGACAGCCTCTATTCTTTTTAT